>CAZTWE010000054.1:0-15102 GCA_964617165.1 uncultured Ruminococcus sp. | reverse complement strand
TCAGACTAAATGCAACTCTAAATTGCACTGTTGCATTTACTTTGAGAATTTACTAAAAATAAAAAAGTGAAAAAGTTTGAAAAAGACTCTTGACAAAGAGGGACTTTAGTTATATAATATAGTGTACGGTTTTGCGACCATAGCCTAAACTATGCCAAAATTCAGTTTTTCGGGGTCACGCCCGGAATTTGGAGGTACGACATGAAGCTTGATTTAAGACCCTTGTTAGCAGGAGACAAGCTGCTGACATTCGATTACGAGCTCGTGCTTGACACTTCCGATGAGGGTCCGCTGAGCTCACTCTCGGATGCAGGTTTTCCTTCTCCCATGAAGGTTGTGGGTGATATCACCAACACCGCCGGATATATGAGAATGCACGTTGCGCTATCTGTGGATTACACGTCATACTGTGCGCGCTGCTTAGCTCCTTTGTCGGGCAGTTTCTCCCTTGACCTTGAGAAAACCGTTGCAACACGCGATATACTTTCGGATCTACCTGAGGAAAAGCTTGACGATTACGTTATAATCGAAGACGGTTTCCTTGACATTGATGAGCTGCTGTGTGATCAGCTTGAGCTCGAATTCCCATCGCGCTTCTTCTGCAAAGAGGATTGCCTTGGGCTTTGCCAGCGATGCGGAAAAAATTTAAATGAAGGCAAGTGCGATTGCCCTGAAAAGGAGATCGACCCGCGCCTTGCACCTCTTCAGGCGATACTTGAACGCATGAAGCAGGAAAACCAGGATTAAAATAATTTATGATATACGAGAATGCTGTTAAAGCAGGCTCACTACAGGAGGTAAACAACAATGGCAGTACCAAAGAGAAAAACTTCTCATTCCAGAAAGATGAAGAGACGTTCCAGCGTTTGGAAGCTTGAGGCTCCCACTAACCTTGTAAAGTGCCCCAACTGCGGCGAATACAATCTTGCATACAGAGTTTGTAAGGCTTGCGGTAACTACAAGGGCGTTGAGGTAGTTGCTGTTAAGGGTGATAACTAATCACCTTGCAAAAAAGAAAAACTGTTGCTGATGAGAAGATCATTTGCGACAGTTTTTTCTTTTATATATTATTTTATTTTTTATTTTCCGAGAAGTATTTCTCTGACCTCGGCAACGGTGCTTGCAACGTAGGTTGCGCCCTCACGGCATAGCTCATCCTCTCTCCCATAGCCGTAGGTAACTCCGAGAGAATCAATGCCGCAAATATTAGCACCCTCGATATCAAAACGGGTATCGCCTATCAGAATTGCAGTGCTTTTATCTGCCCCCACCTTTGAGAGCGCGTACTCCAAAACGTCGCACTTCTTTTCGCGAGAGCTGTCAAAGCTTGCACCCTCGGCAAAATCGAAATATCCGTCAATACCGAAAAGCTTTAATATTTTACTCGAATATACCTCCGGCTTGGACGTAGCTAAAACTACGGTTTTTCCTGCTGCTTTAAGCTCCGCCAGAAGCTCGGGTATACCCGAATAAAGCTCATTATCCCACCAGCCGTAAACACCGAAATATTCTCGGAAAAGGCGAAGCGCCTCATTTGCATCATGCTCGGAAAGTCCGTACTCCGACTGAAAGGAGTCTCTCAGCGGGGGACCTATGAATTTCTGCAATTCCCCGACATTTCCGAATTTGACTCCCATCTTTTTCAAGCCGTACGCAAAGGCTGACGTCAGCCCGCGCTTGGGATCCGTCAGCGTTCCGTCAAGATCGAACGCTATGACTTTATAATCTTTAGTATTCATCAGCTTTTATAATTCCCCATTATTTTTTTGATCATATTCTTCATTTCCGAAACCACGTCACTCGGCTCAATTATTCTCATATCCTCACCGAATGTCATTACCCATGCAAAAAAGGTAGGGCTGACCATAACGCGCACCGAAAAGCGGAAGCCGAACTCGGTTTTTATAAAGGTATGCTGTATACCGAAGCGATCTATCACGGCATCGGAGAGATATTCTTTTGCTTCAAGCGTTACAAGCTCTTCTCTGCCGCCGAACATGCTGAAGCTTTTTTTACTGTAATCAGCCGGATTGAGGCGATAAATATCCGAGTTTATTGATGCTTCCTCAGGCAGTATCTGAGTTTTATGCATCTTATCAACACGGAAATTCTTAATTATGCCTGCATCCTCATCAAAGCCGACAAGATAGTAGTTATCGTTGCTCCATATCAATGCTTTCGGTGAGACGTTATACCGCTTACCGTCATGCCTGAGGTATTTTTTCTTGTCAACGTTATAGCAGAGATATCCAAAGGTTATACGCAGATTTTCCTTTATTGCAGTATGTATGCGGTCTATGGCGTACAGCGTTGCGGCATTTTCGGTCTTTACCCTATCTTTTACGTATACCTGACGCGACAGCTCATCAGACCTGCTACCCGCAAAAAGCTTGAGTTTTTCTATTATCTCATAGCTTTTATCCTTGGTGATAAACTTTGAGGACTGTATAGCATCAACGAGCAGCTTCAATTCGGGCATCTCAAAAATTCGCTCAGCGAGCGTGTAAGTGGGCGGATTTCCATACAGGCGCACTACCGAAAAGCCAAGCTCCTCAAGAATGGCAAAATCCGAATATATACTTTTGCGCTCAGCAGAAATTCCGTAATCCTCAAGCCTTGAAATTATCTGATTTATGGTAACACCGTTATCCTCATCGGTATGGCGCATCAGTATCTCAAGTATTCTGAAAAGCTTCTGCTTTTGGTTTTCACTTTTTGCCATTTTTCCGCCTCCTTTCCGCACGCGAGGCGTCTTATTTATTGTACAGCTCTATTGTAGCATTTTTTGATTTTTTTGTCAACAGCAGATATTCTCAAAATTGCATTCAATAAGGAGAAGCCAAAACCCTTATTATGAGCTTGCCAATTATATCGAGGGGCTATCGCATTTAGGCGTAATCGAAAACAAAATTGGCGAGGTAGAACGAAATTTCCGCCTCGCCACTGCTTTTTATATCTGATCAGAAAATAAAGGTTGAAAATCCGCCTGACTTTAATTTACAGCACGAGCCCAAACAGGTTTGCGCTGATAAAATAGTATACGACAAGTCCTATAGCATCAACTATAGTTGTGATGAACGGTGATGCCATAACAGCCGGATCGAAGCCCATCCGCTTAGCGAACAAGGGAAGCGTTGAGCCTATTATCTTCGCTATGATAATAGTAAATGCAAGTGCTATCGATACGGCAAGAGCCACCGTCAGCGTAACGTCGGGATTGTTCATTATCAGCCTGTCCACAAGCAGCACCTTGCCAAATGCCACAACACAGAGCACTGCACCGCACATTATTCCGACACGTATTTCTTTCCACAGCACGCGCCACACGTCACAGGGTTCAATTTCGCCTAAGGATAGGCCTCTTATCGCGGTAACGGACGACTGACTTCCCGAATTTCCGCCCGTATCCATAAGCATCGGCACAAAAAGCACCAGTGCGGGAATAAGCGATGCTTCAAAAAAGCTGAGTATCGCGCTTGAAAAGGTTGCCGATATCATAAGCAACAGAAGCCAAGGAATACGGGATTTGAAAAGCTTGAATGCAGAGGTTTTGAGATATTCTGTCTCCGCAGGGATGATGGCAGCCATTTTTGCGAAATCCTCTTCCGCTTCCTCGCGCAAAACGTTCATAGCATCATCTACCGTAACGATGCCCACCAAACGCATCTCTTTATCAACAACGGGCAGAGCTATAAAGCCGTATTTGCTGAATTTGTTTGCAACGTCTTCTCTGTTTTCGGTGGTGGTGGCGAATATGACCGTTTCTTCCATAATATCGGAAAGCAGACTGTCTCTGTCAGCAAGCATGAGCGACTTTGCCGTAACAAGCCCTATAAGGTGACGGTCTCTGTCCGTGATATAGCAGGTATATATAGTTTCTTTATCTATAGCTACGCGGCGTATATGCAACAGTGCCTCTTCCACCGTCATAGTTGGGCTGAACTTCACGTATTCCGTAGTCATTATAGAGCCTGCGCTATCCTTTGGATAGCGGAGAAGCTGATTTATTGCAGCTCGGTTCTCGTTTGAGCAATTGCGTATTATTCGCTTTACCACTACCGCAGGCATTTCTTCAATGATATCAACCGTATCGTCAAGGTACAGTTCATCAAAGATTTCAGACAGCTCTCTATCCGAAAAATCGGTGATAAGCTGCTCCTGAATCTCTGTGCTCATCTCAATAAAGGCATCGGATGCCTGAGATTTGGGCAAAAGGCGATAGAATACCATTCTCCTGCTTTCCGGTATCTCGTCCATAAGCTCCGCTAAATCGGGAGCAGGTATACGCTCGACCTCATCCTTGAATTCCCTGAACCTCTTCTCGGTTATAAGCAACAAAAGCTCCTCTGCTGTAGGCAGATTCTTCTCAGGGGAAATCGGGCGCGATGACATCTCGTTTGTTTCAATAAATCTTTCTTCCATTTTACACCTCTTTCCTCACAGCGCAAAAATAACAAAAAAGCGCAACGAAGCCTGAGAGCATATTATGCTCCCGAGCCGCCGAAGCGCGAAAAGAGGCCCTGTATAACACCTTTTTTACGTGAAGAAAGAAAAAGGCAAGACCGCATTTTCTGCGCACGTGATAATATTGTTTGCACCATACAAGTATTTATGACCGTTACTACAACAACTGTCCAAGCAGTCTCACCTCCAAAATAGTTATTTTCAGCTAAATATTAACACATCAGACCCGTTTTGTCAATACTATTGTTCAGAAAAGCTTATAAGTTTCATCCTCGCAGAAAACCTCTATGCCGTGCGCGATCAGCAATTCCGCACAAACTCCATGCCGCTCCGTAAGCGTACCCGTAAAGCTTCCGTCATATATCCTATTCTTTCCGCAGGATGGGCTTTTTTCTTTCAGCATTGCTTTTTTTATGCCGAGCATGCGGCAAAGCTTTAACGCTTCCATTGCCCCTCTCTCGTAATTTTCGGTAACGTCTGTGCCATCTTTCATAATCACCCTGTCCAAAACTCGCTCTGACGGCACCCTGGGTGTCGGCAATCCGCCGTAAATTTCAGGGCAAAACGGTACAAGCTCGTATTTTTGCATAAGCTTGCCTATATCTCTGTCGGAAATGACTTGTTTACTCTTTCCGTCATATCTGGATGCAGTACCCAGCATGCATGCGCTTATAAGTAATTTTTCCATAATCAGACCACAAGCTTTATTTTTCCGTCATATATTTCGAAATAGCGTTCCTCACCGTTAATTACAAGCTTATGTATAAACCACTCGGGGATATCCGCACTGGTAAGATACAGAGTCAACACTCCGTCAAAGTATTCGTGGTGCACAATGCACTTGTAGTACGCATTTTCCATTAAATTTACAGCCTTACCGTCGTTTATTTCAAAAGAAAGGCGAGAAGCAAGTATTTTTTCCATAGCATACAGCTTATTTGTCGGAGAATACGTACCGTCTCCCACCGAATACTGATAATAATCGGTGTAAGAATCACTTCTGTCACAATAAAGCTCATATACGGCATCATAGGGCACAAGTACGTTTTCCTCGGCTGAATACGAGGATGATACCGTATAATCCCTTCCGTTCAAGCGGAAAGTTATAAATGCGCGATAAGCAACGGCATCAAAATATGCATCGGGCATTATAACACCGAAATTAAGTCGGTAAACGCTGTAGCTTTCGCGGTTCATTTTAACCTTTTCCACAAATTCCAATGCCATAGCAGAGCCGGAGCCAACGGTAAGCTCCGTCATGCCCTCGGTGTATTCGGCAGTTACGCCTAGTATTTTAAGATTTTCTGCATTATTTTGCAGATATTCCACGGTTTCTGTGAGAATATAGAAATCTCTCGAAATCTCAAGCCTGTTATCGGTTTGGATATTCAGTCTCTGCGAGTTCTTTATCTCTACGCTACCGGGATCAAAGCTATCGACTGCCGATGCTACGGCAATTAAAAATATAGCTAAGATACTGAAAGCTATCACTATCGCTATAACCGTTTTTTTCATTTAAATCTCCTCTCGCTTCGCAACAACGGTAAGTGACGAAAACACTGTAATTCCGTTCTTACAGCATGTTCGAAACATTTACTCCCGACTAAGCTTCAATTTTATTTTTTCAAGATCGCCCGCCCCCATAAGAACGAAGCAATCGGGTTTGCTTTCATTTATATAATTTATCACGTTATTTACGTCCGACGTGAACGCTCTGCCGCCCAGCGCATTGATCTTATCAACCAACGCCTCGGCGCATACTCCCGCCCACCGAGCTTCCCTTGCACCGTATATATCGGTTATTATCGCTGTATCAAAAGCTGACAGTGCTTTTGCAAAATCGTCAAAGAAAGCAGCCGTACGTGAGTAGGTGTGCGGTGAAAACACCGTACCTATGCGCTGATAACCGGCGCCGCGAAGTGCATTAAAAACCGAGACTATCTCGCGCGGATGATGTGCGTAATCGTAAAATATATCGGTGCCGTTGACAGGCTTCAATTTTTCAAGCCGCCTGCCTATACCTCGAAATTCGCTTATTCCACGGGTAGTGCTGTGCCCATCTATCCCCAAAACGTCTGCAAGAACAGCCACGGCAGCGGCATTGACTACGTTGAATTCGCCAATCACCGAAAGAGGATAATCACCTATCAGCCTCTCTCCGAAAAAGAGCTTAAAGCCGTATTTTCCGTGCTCCCGCGGATAGGCAAGATACCGATAATCGCTACCCGCTTTTTTTGAAAACGTAACGACCCTCGTATTTATTCTCGGCAGGATAGCTGACAAGTTTTCGTCATCGTTATTAACAATACAAAGCTGCTTTGCATTTGAGCCTGCCTTAGCAAATGCATCCATAAGCTCATCAATCGAAGCATAGCAATCCGTGTGGTCAAGATCAAGATTTAAAAATATCTGAACGTCGGGACAAAAATGCAAAAACGAGCCCCCGTACTCACAGGCTTCAAGAATAAGATATTCTCGCCTGCCTAAAAGAATTCCACCGTGCTCGGATATCTCGGCTCCGCATAACGTTGTCGGATAAAGCCCTGAGGCTGTCAGCACCGATGATAGCATAGCAGTCGTCGTGCTCTTTCCGTGGCTTCCGCTCACGGCAATCGCGGTTACGTAATCCCAGATCAAAACCGAGAGAAGCTCCGCGCGCGAAACGGTTAATATTCCCTGCTCTTTTGCCATGAGATATTCCTCGTTATCAGGCGAGACCGATAGCGAATATATCACCATATCAGAAGAAGCCCTTATTATATTTTCTCGCTTCTGCTCATAATAAATTTCTATTCCGTTCGTTTGCAGCCTTTGCGTAATTTCTGTTTTCCCGACGTCGCTTCCGCTAACCTGTGCTCCGAGCATATTACACATGAGGGCGAGACTCGACATTGAAATTCCGCCAATACCGATAAAATAAAGCTTTGCACCTCTTTTTTTCAATATCCGCCTGATTTTTTCCTTTTGCGTCATAGAGTGACCGATAAGTACCATATTCTCTCCGGCGTTTAAAATTTTGTAATATTGAATTCCAAAAAATGCTACAATTTGTTAATAAAAATATTTTCCTATTGTTGAATATTTTTCATATTCTTCATGTATAATATATTCATACGATTAAAAAGGGTTCAGCCTATATCGGTTACATTTAAGGAAAGGAAAAAACAACTATGCAGATCACAGACATAAAAATCAGAAAATTCTTTGACGAGGGACCTATGAAAGCCGTTGTTTCGGTTACGTTTGACAACTGCCTTGCAGTGCACGACGTTAAGGTCATTTATGCGAGAGAAAGATATTTTATCGTAATGCCTTCCAGAAAAAATCCCGACGGCACTTACAGAGATATTGTTCATCCTATCAACTCGGATTTCAGAGCTGAGCTTGAACGCACCGTTATCGATGCATACCACGCACAGTATGCCATAAGAGATACAGCTGATTTTGAGGATAGCGACGATACGGTTATCATCTGATAAGACCTTCTATATTTATTATACAAGAACTCCCTGCCATTGTCAAGTTTTTTGAATAAGGCAGGGATTTTTTTATCCCCGATACATAATTTAAAATGGGGAGCAACGTATGAAGGTACTGATGATCACGGATAAAATGGATATAGGTGGAGCTGAAACACATATTGTTACACTCATATCCGAGCTTATTAAAATGGGTGTGCGCATCACGCTCATTTCCTCGGGCGGCGTTTATATAAAGGATCTTAACAGGCTTGGGGTGAGCTGTATTTATGCACCGCTTGATAAAAGAGATCCTATATCTGTCGGCGCATCGAAAAGAATAATACGCGAAGAGATGAAGCGCTGCAATATAGTACATGCGCACACACGCTTTTCAGCGTATCTTTCGCACAGCGTGCGCGGTGAGCGCCGATATCCTCCGATACTTGTTACGGCACACCTGAATTTCCCGACATTTCCTTTCGGGCCGCTTACTTATTGGGGCGATGAAACGCTTGCGGTAAGTCAGGATATAAAAGAATATCTTATGCAATCATACGGTATACCCGAGCATAAAATACATCTCACCCGAAATGCAATAGATCTTCGAAGCTTTGCAAGGAAAAGGCAGGAAAAGAAGCTTATAATACACACGTCAAGAATTGACACGGGGCGTGCACGTGTAGCATTTGCTCTTGCCGATATTGCCGAAGAGCTTATGAAAAAGCACCCCGATCACAGAATACTCATAGTTGGTGACGGAAACGAATACGGCTCTTTGAAAAAAAGATGCGACGCTGTAAATTCCAATCTGGGATATGAGGGTATAATATTGACGGGTGCACGTTCGGATATTCCCTCCATACTTCGATATGGGGAGATATTTGTGGGGGTCAGCCGCTCAGCTCTTGAGGGTATGGCTTCGGGACTTGCTACCGTAATTGCAGGTGATGATGGCTATGGCGGAATAATAGACGAAGAAAACTTTGACCTGCTTGCGAAAAGCAATTTTTGCGCACGTGGGCTTCCGAAAACAGAGCCCGCTGTGCTGCTTCGGGATATTGATAAGCTGATAAAATCCCCCACGCTGCGTGATGCGATCGGGACATTCTACAGAAAAAAGCTCGGCACCGAATACAGTGCCGACCTGATGGCAAAGGATGCATACCTCGCATACAAGCGGCTGATCACAGCTCCCAAGGTTTGCCTTATGGGGTATTTCGGATTTTCAAATCTCGGAGATGAGATCACACTTTCTGCCGCAATGGATATTTTACAAAAGCACAGCATATCAAAAATATCGGTGCTGACGGGCAATCCTGACGGTGAAAATCCGCTCGGAGTAAAGCTTTACGACAGAAGCTCGCCCGTCGATATTGCGCGCGCTGTGAACGAGTGTGACATATTCGTTATGTGCGGCGGAAATCTTCTGCAAAACGAAACCAGCGAGAGATCACTTTTATATTACGAACAGCTGCTCCGATACGTAAGATCACGCGGCAAGAGCATTTATATGCTATCCTCCGGCTTCGGTGAGGTTCGCGGAGGGCTTGGTCGGTATCTGCTCGCACGCGGAATAAGAGCTTCAAGCTTTTGCGGATGCAGAACGACCTACGATCTCAGGGTAGCTCGCTTATGCGGTGCGGAAAACACAAGACTGATGCCCGATTTTTGTTTTCTTCTGCAAGAGGAAAACAAGTCTCACGATACCGCTTGCTTTGCCTATATTCCCTCAAAGGATGCAAGGATTTCTCCCGATGAGCTGCTTGCTATAGCAAATAAGCGAGGTATTCCCGCGGTCGTTATTATACTGTTTCCGAACGAGGATAAAAATATTTCCGGAGCATTTTGCGATCTCGGTATTTCCTGCTATTTCCCGAAAAGCTATGATAAAATAAAGTCATTGCTTTCAAAATGCACGTTCACAATAACCGAAAGACTTCACGGAGCAATTTTTTCAATTCTGACTCATACACCCTCTTATATCAGCATGGCTACTGCGAAAAACCGCGCCCTGCTCGGTGAGGTAAAGCGACATCCATCGGGAAATGCGCTGCTCTTACCTTACACGGTGGAGGACGTTATGGCAAAAAAAGAAATCGGAGCACGCGACTCCGATTTCAAAAACGTTATAAAAAGCTTTAAGGAAAAAATTATTGACGGTATAACAGAGGCATTCTGATCACTCGGGCTTAGCCGGTGTTTTCTTTACCTTTGTGGACTTCTGATCCTTAAGTATTTCCTTAACGTCCTCAATTACGGTTTTTTGCAGATCCGAGGTTTCTTTCTGGCGCTCGCCCGTTGTTTTCTGATCCTTAGCTATCTGCTTCTGAGATGCAAGTATCTCTTTCTGAGCATCAGAAACCTCTGTCTGATATGCCATGATAGACTTATGAGCATCTACCTGCTTAGCGTTCTCGGCAACTATACCCTGCTGTGCAGTTATAATGCGCTTCTGCTCCTGAATGATTGCCTTCATAGCATCCTCAAGTGATGCCTGAGTCTCAACAATAGCCTTCTGCGACTCGGCAAGAGCATTCTGAGCCGACGTGATGCGCGCCTGCTCATCGGCAGCCTTCTTCTGAACGCTCGTCAGCGCTACCTGATCCTCTGCTATTTTGAGCTGATCGGCATTGATAACGCGCTGATTTACCTGAACGCCCTGCTGCTCGCGGAGCGTGTGTCTTTGCATATCGTTGCTCTGCCTCTGAAGCTCGATAACCTCTTTGTTTTTAGCATCAAGGCTTGCGTATGTAGCAGTTATAGTAGCCATATCGGTGTTGAGCTTTTTGAGAACCTCAACAATGCTTACAAGCTTTTCAAGAAGAGCCTTTTCATCCTCGGCTATTTTCTCCTGAAGACTTGCTGTTTCAGCACCTATACCGCCAACGCCCGTTGCACCGAAGCCCTCGGGAATATTCGGAACGTATGATGCGAAATAAGTGTCTATTCTCTTTTCAAGCGCACCTGCGAGCTTATCCATTGCTATGGACACAACTCTTTCCACATGGCTTGATATATCTATGCTTACGGGTGCGATATTTCTCGCGGGGCGAGCGTTGCTGACGGCAGGTGCTTCAGCTACAGTTTCGGTAGCGGGTACTTGCTCCTCGGCAGTTACAGGCACCTCAGCTGCGTCATCATCGACGTCCTCGGTAATATCTGCAGCGGTATCGGATACGGACTCAGTCGCATCATCCGCAGCTTCCGCAGCCTCAACTACAGCATCATCAGAGGTGGAAGCATCCACAATCGGGTCCTCTGATACGTCTGCTGCAACTACTGCGTTGGGGTCATCAGCCGAATTCTTTGCCACAAGCGCGATCTTTGCCTCGGCAAGCGAATCATCTACCTTGGCTTTATCGTTATACATATCCTTTTTGTACTTTTCAAAATCATTCTTCTCTCTCGGAGCAGACTTGGGATCAAGGATCTCAATTTGCATTATGAGCTGCTGCCAATCGCTCTCGAGTGCGGAAATATAATCCAAAAGCTTTCCAAGTGATTCGGATGCTTTAGCATACGCTCCGTCGTACGCCGCAGTTGCTTCTCCAAGTGCTGCGGAATTTTTTTCGTTCTGCTTCTTTTCATACTTTCTGTCAGCATCGGACTTTTTCTTTGCAGCATCCTTGAGATTTTTCACAAGAGTAGAATAGGTCGAAATCTCCGATTTGATAAGAGCCTTCGCGTTCTTGATACGCTCCCTCAAAACGTCATTAGATACGAGATTTTTTATTGCAGTGTTCATAATTTGCACCCTTTCTTATATATACGTTGAATTTTTATCTGTAAGACAAATGATTTAATATTCTGCATTTCCTACCGTTCTGGGATACGGTAATACGTCACGAATGTTGGAAACGCCTGTAAGGTACATGATAATTCTCTCAAATCCGAGACCGAAGCCCGCGTGCTTTGTTCCACCGTACTTACGAAGATTGAGATACCACCAGTAATCCTCTTCTTTGAGGCCGAGCTCTGCCATTCTTGCTGTAAGAATATCAAGCCTTTCCTCACGCTGCGAGCCGCCGATGATTTCACCTACACCGGGAACGAGCAGATCCATTGCGGCAACCGTCTTTCCATCGTCGTTGAGGCGCATGTAAAATGCCTTTATATCCTTGGGGTAATCAACCAGGAATATCGGCTTTTTATAAACCTTTTCGGTAAGGTATCTTTCATGCTCCGTCTGAAGATCTACACCCCAATATACGGGATATTTGAAGCTTTCCGAGGAATTTTTAAGAACCTCAATAGCCTCGGTATACGTGACCTTTGCGTAATCGGCATCGCGAAGAGCCGTAAGCCTGTCAAGCAGCCCCTTGTCAACGAAGCTGTTGAAGAACTGAAGCTCTGCTGAGCAATTGTCCATAACGTGGCATATAATATATTTTATCATATCCCAAGCAAGCTGCATATCGTCATTAAGATCTGCGAATGCGATCTCAGGCTCTATCATCCAGAACTCCGCTGCGTGACGCGCTGTGTTGGAATTCTCTGCGCGGAACGTAGGACCGAAGGTATAGATATTTCCGAATGCCATTGCATAGGTCTCTCCCTCAAGCTGACCTGAAACCGTAAGATTTGCACTCTTGCCGAAGAAATCCTGAGAGAAATCAACCTTACCGTCCTCGGTTTTCGGGAGATTTTCCATATCCAGTGTGGTCACTCGGAACATCTCGCCTGCGCCCTCCGCATCAGAGCCTGTGATTATGGGAGTATGCACGTAAACAAATCCTCTGTTGTGGAAGAAGGAATGTATAGCATAAGCTACTTCACTTCTCACTCTGAATACCGCAGAAAAAAGATTTGTTCTGGGGCGAAGATACGCCTGCTCACGCAGATACTCAACAGTATGTCTTTTAGGCTGAAGAGGATAATCGGGAGTTGAGGTACCCTCTACCTCTACACGCTCTGCCTTAAGCTCAAACGGCTGCTTTGCTCCGGGGGTGAGAACTATCTTACCCGTTACTACAAGTGCCGCGCCTACGTTCTGTGAGGCAATATCATCGTAATTATCTATTTTATCCCTTTCAAAAACGACCTGAACGCTTTTGAAATAAGAACCGTCATTCAAATCAATAAAGCCAAAGGCTTTAGAATCTCTGAGATTTCTCACCCAACCGCCGAGCGTGACCGTTTTATCCGCAAAGGCTTCGGGCGATGCATAAATATGTCTTATAAGCTCTCTTTCCATTTTGGTATCTCCGTAGGTTATTTTACTATCAATATGAGTATAACATAAAAATAGAGTATTTTCAATGCTTTTTTTACTAAAATTTTGTATTTTATATGTTTTTTATGCGTTTTTTATGCGAAGCTATGCGGCTTTTTGCCCGTTTTACTTGACAGTCACAAAAAATTTGGCTATACTGTAAGCGGTAAATGCCATAAAGCGAATATCTTAGTACAATAAGTGCAGATAATTGACGAGAGGTATACTATGATATTAGATAACTCAAATCCAAAATTTTACGTTCCATTGCTACAGGGCGTTATCATCTTCCTGTGGACCTTGGCTGTTAAGGGGCTGACATCGCTTGCCGTATATATTTCATCATCGTCAAAAGACTCTGTATTCAACGATTTTCCGAGCCGGGCAATACATCTTGTAGTTATAAGCGCTTCGCTCTTTATATACAATTCCGTCGTGCGGCTCGTAACGCTGTTTGACAAAAGCGAGCGCGAGACCTACCTTGAGAGGCGTGATGCGGAATTCACACTCAAAAATGAGCTGATCTGCATTTTGCGCTCAAGGGACTTCATATTTGAGAATTTAACAGCTATACCCCTGTTATCATAGCTGCCGCACTTAATGCTTTCCCAGAGGTCGGCAGTCTCGTTTTAGGGGACGGTGTTCGTGGAACTATGCTTTGCGGTATCGTGTCGGCACTTATCATAGCTCCGCTATTTTTCATTATCGGTATTTTTACACGCTATGAGGTGCGCCGATATTGGATTGTGCTTGACAAAAATCAGGACACCAAAAAAATCGAAACTCCGATGAGCTTTATTCTGCAAGCGGTAGCCGTAAGAGAGCCGAACACACTAGCCTACGGCAATAAATTTTAGCGTCTTTCGTCGTACTCCGCCTTGTAAAGTGCTCACTTTACTGCGACGAAGTCCACCAAAATCCACCAAAAATTTATTTGCCGTAGGTGCGATGCAGTTTTAGGTGAATAGATTTTTTCATAGGCGAGCCAAAATTATCGAGGAATATGCGGATATTTGAGATAATTTCGGTGATGAATATGGAAAAATCTATCACCTAAAACCTAGTGTGTTCGGCTCTCTTACGGCTACTCATATGCTTATGTTATCCAATTGTTTATCCGTATATTCCGCTTCTGCTGTTTATGATATTAAATATTTTCAACATCACGTTTACTATCTTTGATGCGCTCAGTATTATAGGGATAGTTGCCGTTGTGCTACTGCTTGTAGTTATAATTTACGTTATACCCCTCATCAAGGGAATGTCAAAGCGACGTAAGTTTATGAAAGAGCTCAAAAAAGTATGCGATGAAAAGGGATTTCAGCTTTCGCCGATCGTACATGCTTACCGCTCATTTTTCGCTCCCTGTATTGAAGCTAATTTCAGTATAACAAGGGCAGGCAAAGAGTACAAATGCGCATTTGTCAGCACGCTGCACAGGAGCACTTGGCTCTGCTTTACATCCGACACGGATGCCTACTTCCGCCACCGTATCGGCACTAAAGAACACCACTTTACCGTAAATCACCACATTGAATACGGAATACGCGGTGAGGGAAAAAAGTGCATAATAGTATCACCGATGCCGAAGCATATATTCGCGGAAAGTGACGGCTCCTCGCGCGAAATACTTCCGGGAGACAGGATATGGTGCTATACCGTATACAACATGTCAGGCTTTATCAACGCTATAGACCGAGACTGCCTCGACCGTTCCAATTCACCTACAGAGAAATAGTATGAATTTAAATACATAACAGAACAAATAAAAGGATTGATAAACAAAAAACGCAAGGGGCTGTCGCATTTAGGCGTAATCGAAAACAAAATTGGCGAGGTAGAAAGAAATTTCCGCCTCGCTACTGCTTTTTTATATCTGATCAGAAAATAAAGGTTGAAAATCCGCTAATAGTAGCGTATTTTCTCCGTTTTTACCCGAATTTTGTTTTCTATTTTCGTTTCCTC
>CAZTWE010000053.1:0-15232 GCA_964617165.1 uncultured Ruminococcus sp. | reverse complement strand
CATCAAGGGCGGTATGGCTAACTGCCAGGCTGAGATGAAGAAGGCTGTTGAGGCAGGCTACTGGCAGATGTTCAGATACAATCCCGCGCTCAAGGCAGAGGGCAAGAATCCCTTCACCCTTGACTCTAAGGAGCCTACAGCAAGCTATCAGGACTTCATCAACGGTGAAGCTCGTTACACGCGTCTTGCTCAGGCATTCCCCGAGAGAGCTAAGGAGCTGTTCGCTAAGGCGGAGTCTACCGCTAAGGCTAAGTACGAGAGACTTAAGAAGCTCGTAGAGTTCTACAACGTAGACTAATCGTGGGCTGCCGATTTTCGGCATAACCGCGAGATAAAATAGAGGTAGAGGCACTTTAATCGGTGTCTCTACCTTGCTTTTTGTTCTGTCGCCTCGCGTCATTTCAATATGAGATAAATCCCTCGTTTGCAAAGCAAACATATTGAGCCGAAGGCATATCGAGTTGCGAAAGCAACATATCGAAAATCCCGTCAGGGATTTATATCGATGCGTGATTTGTCCGTTAAGGACATCACGCCAAACCAACGGTTTTCTTCGTTTTATTCAGATTTTGTTTGCTATCTTCCCTCGCGCGCTCTGCCGTACACTTGTACGGCTACGTTCGCACGATGAAAGATTTCTGCTCAAAAATCGTTTGCCCACGGGCTGCCGATTTTCGGCATAACCGCGAGATAAAACAAAGGTAGAGGCACTTTAATCGGTGTCTCTACCTTGCTTTTTGCTTGATTTAATGAAATCGTTGCAAGCAACGATGAAATCTTCGCTTCGCTCAGATGAAATTCGATGCATGCCCTCCGGATGAAATCAAATCCGTCTGACTTAGAGCCCTATGGGACAGGATTTCTCCGTCCTTGACGGATTTGACTGCGTAATACTCTCAACGGAGTATTACGCGAACACATCTGGAAGATCAATTTTAATCATTCCCTGGTATCCGAGAGGAATATAGATTATCTCGCCGTCAGCGTACGCCCAATCGGGATTTCCGTCAAAGGTGATAATACCGAGAAGCGTTTCTGTTGAGATCTGATATATAGCCATTCTCCTTGAAACGCGGTCGCAAACTATGAGATAATCTCCACTGCGGGGGCTTACCTACAAAGGCAAGCTTTGATGTGAAGAGCTTTTTTGTTGCCTGCAGTCTAGTCGTCCGAGATATAAACGTAACCGTCACCGTTTACTTTAAGAGTGTAGGTATTCCCACCGGAGTCGGTATACTCCGTTCCGCCACCTAGCATTCCGAAGCCGCCGACGAACGAGCCCGTGTAGGTGCCACCCATGGAAACAAGGCGGGACGTGTCATATCTTGCTCAGTCAGGACCGAAGTCAAACCAATATTCCGAGGATACGTGATTCCATATACCTACGTATCTGTCATCAATAAGCACAGTCATCTGGTGGTGATAAATATTACCGCCGGAAGCATAGATACACGTTGCACTCGCGGATGTTGCTTCAATGTAAAAGCTTGCCCCTGCACCTTTTTCTTTAGTAACGTTGCCCTCGCTGCCGTCACTTATATTTGCCTTATGCCTGGGATTTTCGAGGTCTGTTATATCAACGATCTCAACACCGTACTGGCGGTTGCATACGAACGCATAATCACTGCTTATGTAAAATAGAACTGTTTATCAGACCTCAACCGTTATAAGAGTCATGTTGCCCGATACCTCAAAGGTAAACGGTACCCTTTGCGCAGGGATAAAGTAGGTATCTCCAATATCAAGGGCAATGCTGTTTTTATTACCGTTATCATCTGTAAAACTCAGCACGCCCCCACCAGAAACCACGGTTAATGCAAGAAAAGAACCGTCGGAAACGGTTATTTTTGCAGGGAGATCCTCACCCTTATATTCACGTGTCGTGAAATAATCACAGCTTCCTATAATGCGCCCGCTGCCCGTATCAGTATCCGAGAGGCTGTAGCTGTAAGGCACGGCACTCAGCACCCGAAGAGCCTTTTCTACGTGCAGCTCGCGCAGCTTGCCCTCTTTATCGCGCCTCATGTAATCGTAGAGCCTGTATGTAAGAGTGCTGTTCTGCTGTATCTCGTAAATCAGCACGCCCCCACCGATAGCGTGTACGGTGCCGGCAGGAATAAAGAAAACGTCACCCGCCTTGACAGGCTTGAATGAAAGCAGCTCTTCAACAGTTCCGTTCTCTATACTGAGGCGCAGCTCTTCCTTGCTGACGGAACGCTCAAAGCCCATGTAAAGCCCCGCTCCCGGCTCGGCATCCACAACGTACCACATCTCACTCTTTCCGTACATTCCCTCATTGGCAAGGGCGTAGGTATCATCGGGATGCACCTGCACGGATAGCTTTTCGTTTGCATCTATGAATTTTGTAAGAACGGGGAAAAACTCAAAACGCTCGGCACGCTTGCCCCATGACGGTTTTGGAAAAAGCTCCGAAATAGCAGTGCCGCACGCGGTTGCCTCGGCACCCGATACAAATGAAACCTCCCAGCTTTCCCCGATTCTGTCGGCATCGGAGCTCTTACCGTATGCTCTCAGCTTGTTTCCGCCCCAAAGATTTGCGTGCAGTGACGGTGTCAGCTTGTATATCTTACTTGACGTATCCATAATATAAACCTCGGTATTCTTTTTTTGTAAATAGTATATCATCTTAAATGCGTCAAAGTCAATGACCCGTGGGGATATTTTGACCTTTTTTCAAAAACCGAGGCTCTTTTCCAAGCGACGGCAGAGCAAAATGTAAATAAATAACAAAATACAGAAAAGGTATTTATTTTTCGTCGGCTTTATGTTATACTAGTATGAAACATTATTTGTTTTAAATATTTAATATATGGAGATATCTTATGGAAAAGGAAAACAAAACGTTCTGTGAGGACAAAAGCTGTCGCTTGTCAAAGGTAGGCGGTCAGGCAGTCCTTGAGGGCGTTATGATGAAGGCGGGAGGGCACACTGTCACTACCTGCCGAAAGGAGGACGGCAGCCTTGTCGTCACAGATGACAGCTTCGTTTCCGTACGCACGAAGCATAAGCTGCTCAATATTCCGATCCTTCGCGGTGTTATAAACATGGTTGAGATGCTGATGCTCAGCTTCAAGACCCTCAGTGCTTCCGCTGAGGCACTCGGAATAGAGGAAGAGGATACGAAGTTTGAAAGGTGGCTGAAAAAGCATTTCGGTGCCAGCATTACCGACTTTATAATGGTGCTCGGTATGATACTCGGTGTAGGACTTTCGCTGTTTTTGTTCATGTTTCTGCCTATTTTTGTGGCAGACGGTATAGATTGGCTTCTCTCAACCTTTGCAGGGGTAACGCTCGGTATATGGGAGAAGATCGTCGAGGGCGTCTTAAAGGCGGCGATATTCGTTATCTATCTTTCGCTTGTATCGCTTATGCCCGACATAAAGCGTACCTTCATGTACCACGGAGCCGAGCATAAAACCATAGCCTGCTTCGAGGAGGGCGAGGAGCTTACACCCGAAAACGCCATGAAGCACAAGAGATTTCATCCGCGCTGCGGAACGAGCTTTATGTTCTTTATGATACTGCTCGGTATTCTCGCAGGCGTTGCCGTGCATCTTATCGCGCCAAACCTCAATAAATGGGCGTACATGGGAATAAAGCTTCTCATACTTCCGATAGTCGTAGGCGTAGGATATGAGTTTATCATGTTTGCAGGAAAGCACGATAACCCGATCACAAGATTTTTCTCCGCTCCCGGACTTTGGGTGCAGAGAATAACCACAAAGGAGCCCACAGCGGATATGCTTGAGGTGGCAATAGTATCCACAAAATGCGCCCTGCGTGACGAGTATCCCGAATTCATGGAGTTCTACCGTGCAAGAGCGTGGGAGACGAAGTGTGACGGTGCCGATACGGAGGATAACGTCGGAGAGGATGCCGTCGAGGGCGATACCCGGGCGGTGGACAGTGCTGAGGCTTCACAGACATCCGAGGCGTGCGGCGGTGAGAGCGGAAGTGCCGACGTTATCGCTGACGAGAGCTGACGGAGCGTTATGAAGCTGTCACGTGCTTGTGAGATACTGCGTCTCGGTGGAGTTGACGAGCCGATGCACGATGCAAGAGAGCTATTCATGCAAATAGGCGGTATCAGCCGTCACGAGCTGATGCTCTCCGATGCCGAGTGCGACACGCCCGAGCTTCTTCGCGCTGTAGAACGTCGCGCGGCAAGAGAGCCGTTGCAATATATTATCGGGGAGGTTTGTTTTTATAAGGAGACCTACCTGGTCAACGAAAACTGCCTTATCCCAAGGTCGGATACCGAGATACTTGTCGATTACGCAGTGAAAAATCTTCCCCGCGGTGCGCATTTTCTGGATCTTTGCACGGGTAGCGGTTGCGTCGGCATATCAACGCTGCGCAATACGAAGGATACTACCGCTTGCCTTGCCGATATAAGTGAGGGCGCACTCGGGCTCGCTCGAAGAAACGCTGAGCGTAACGGTGTTTCGAAAAGAGCCGAATTCAGACTTTGTGACGTCTTGTCACAGCGTATTTCGGGTAACCTTTTTGCGGTGCTTGCAAATCCGCCCTACGTCACGGGCGAGGCTTATGAGACCCTTGCTCCCGAAATATCATACGAGCCGCGCATCGCCTTTCTCGGAGGTGCTGACGGTATGGATTTTTACAGGCGGCTGACACCGCTTTACCGCGATGCAATACCGTCCGAGGGCTTTATAGCTTATGAGATAGGCTACGATCAGGGCGAGAAGCTTGCCGAGGTAGCGCGAAACAATAAGATGTCCTGCGAGCTGATACGGGATCTGTCGGGAAACGACAGGGTCGCGGTGCTGCGGGTCATGCACTAAATTTTCTCCGTCACATATATTGCTGTGAGGTGATGTTTGTGACGGACAGTAATAATATGTCAAGGCTCGACAAATATCTTTCGGGCTTTGCAAAAAGTGTGCCTGTTGCCGTGCTTTTCGGTGGCAGGGGACACGAGCACGCTGTGTCGCTTGTGAGTGCCGAGCACTTCATACGCGAGGCACAGAGAGAGGGCTTCCCGATACTGCCGATATTTATTGACAGGCAGGGCGGCTACAATATTTTTCTCTGGGAGAAAGACGCTCTCCCACCTACGCTCCCCGGGGAGCTGCTTGTTCCCACGTACCCCGTGTGTATCGGGGGCGAGTGCGGCTTTCTTGCCGAGGGTAAAATAGTTACAGTGGCGTGTGCCGTGCCGATACTCCACGGAGATTTCGGAGAGGACGGAGTCGTTCAGGGAGCACTGATCTCGGCAAAAATACCGCTTATCGGATGCGACAGTGTATCGGGTGCTGTCTGCGCGGATAAGGCGTATACAAAGTGGATAGCCGCCTCGCTCGGAATACCCACGTTGAGCTCGGTGCTCATAAATGCATCGGGTGAAGTTACACGGGAGCGCGTTTCGGAGTGGTGCGATATTGCTTCGCAAAAGCTCGGTTATCCGATGTTTGTCAAGCCCTGCCGTCTCGGAAGCTCTGTCGGAGCCTCGGAGGCTATGTCAAGGGATGAGCTCGCAGCAGCGATAATCGCAGCGGCAAAGGTCTCTTTCCGTATTATGATAGAGCCGTCTCTCACCGACAAAAGAGAGCTTGAATGTGCTTACCTTTCTTCGGGTGGCAGACTCACCGTCACCGATCCCGGTGAGGTTGACGTCGGAGGAGAGTTTTATTCCTATGAGGAGAAATATTCCTCGCACAGCGGTGCGAGAGTGATCTCACGTGCGAGGGTGGAGAGTACCGTTCGCGAGACGGTCGTACGTTACACGGCAAAGCTTGCCGCGGCTATCGGTATCAGCAGCTTCGCGAGGTTTGACTACTTTCTTTCGGGTGACGGGCAGATATATTTCAACGAGATAAACACCATTCCAGGCATGACCGAGGGTAGCCTGTATCCGAAAATGCTTGCCGAGTGCGGAATAGATTTCGGGCTGTTTGTGCGCCTGCTTCTTTCGGGGTATGCGCAGTGAGAGTCGGGATATTTGACAGCGGCGTCGGAGGCATCAGTGCGCTCATGCATTTCAGGAGGCTGATGCCGGGGGCGGATGCGGTATTTTACGCAGATAAGGAAAACGCTCCGTACGGAACAAAAAGCGTCTCGGAGCTGATACCGCTTGTAACAAATGACATAACAAGGCTTGCCGACCTCGGTGCGGAGCGTGTGCTTATGGCTTGCTGCACCGCAAGCACGGTTTACGAAAAGCTGCCGTGGGAGCAGAAGAGGATAGCGATACCTATAATAGACTGCACAGCAGAGGCTGCTTGCCGCGTGTCACGCACGGGGCATATCGGTGTGCTCTCCACAGAGGCAACGCGCCGCAGCGGTGCATTTGTGCGCAGTATTTTGCGCCGCTGCCCGAGTGCCGAGATCGTTTCGGCTTCGGCAGGGGAGCTGGTAACGCTTGCCGAAGCAGGCTTCTCCGATGCTGATATCAGCGGAGCGGCAAAGGACACGCTGAGGCGTGCGCTCGCACCCTTTCTGGGAAGCGGTATAGATACCTTGATACTCGGATGTACTCATTTTTCGTATTTTGAGGAGCACGTTTCGGATATGCTCGGAGTTACTGCGGTCAATTCAGCAAAAGAGGGAGCCCTGGCACTGGCGGCTGAGGTGTCAAGACTGGGCAAGAGCGGAAAATTATAAAGAATAAAGCGAGAGAAACGCGCTTCGGATGATTTTTACCAAAGCGCACTCGGAAAGGATAGATAAAATGGGAAAATACAGAAGAGGCAGAATAAACGATGCCGTCGCAGAGGCACTTGCCGTTGCGATAGGCGAGGTAAGAGAGCCTAAGGTAATAAACAATTTCGTGAGCATAACCCGTGCGGAGGTAGCGCCCGATTTGAAATATGCAACAGTGTATTTCTCCTGCATCGGCGAGAGCGGCGAGGCATTGGAGGGACTTAAAAAATGCACGGGAATGCTCAGGCACTATCTTGCTGTCAATTTAAATCTGCGCATAACGCCCGAGCTTAATTTTGTCAAGGACGGGTCAATAGAGCACGGTGCAAGGATAGCAAGAATAATTGAAGAAATAAATCGGAAGGACGAGGACTCCGATGACTGAATATAAGGCACTCAGCGCCTCGGAATGTGCAAGGCGCATACTTGAGCTTGAGCGCCCGATAGTCGTCATGCACGTCAGACCGGACGGAGACACGGTCGGCACGGCGGCGGCGCTTATGGCTGTATTCCACAAGCTCGGAAAGGCTCCGCTTTACGCTTGCTCCGACCCCATTCCCGAGCGGCTTGAATTTCTCTTAAAGGATTTCCGCGAGGCATACCGCTATGAGCTGGACGGCTCCGCGATAGTCACCGTTGATATTCCCACAAAGGAGCAGATAGGCGAGCTTTACGATTATTTCTCGGACATATCGCTGATGATAGACCACCATGAGGTCGGCACTCCTTTTGCGGACAACCTTATCGTAAGCGGCGCATCGAGCGCGGGCGAGGTGCTTATGTCGGTGATAGAGGAGCTTGTCGCTATGGGTAAAATACAGCTCACCCCCGATATTGCTTCACCGATATATGCCGCAATAAGCTCGGATACAGGATGCTTCCGCTACTCAAACGCGACTCCCGACACTCTGCGCCGCAGTGCCGTTCTCATAGAAAGCGGTATTGATTATGAGAATATAAACCACAAGCTCTTTAACAGCAAAACGCCAAAGCAGATAAGAGCCGAGGGCTTTGTTGCCGACAGGATAAAGACCGCCTTTGGCGGCAGGGTGGCATACGCCACGGTAACGAAGAGGGACAGGCAGTCTCAGGGTGCATCCCTTGAGCATTTTGAAACGGCTATCGACGTTGTGCGCTCGGTGGAATTCGTTGAGATATCGTTCGTTGTAAAGGAAATGGACAACGGAGAATTCAAGGCATCGCTGAGGTCTACGGGCAAGGACGTTGCTGCGATTGCAAGCGCATTTTCGGGCGGTGGTCATATACGCGCCTCGGGCTGCACCGTTGCGGCGTCAAGCATAGGCAACGCTGCCGAGCTTCTGCTTGAAAAGATAGGACAAACCTACTATGAAGAATAACGATGAGAGGTAAAACGGATATGAAAAAAATAACCAAAGCGATAATTCCCGCAGCCGGACTCGGTACGAGAATGCTTCCCATATCTCACGCAGTTCCCAAGGAGATGCTTCCGATAGTTGACCTGCCCGCAATATTTTATCTTGTTGAGGAAGCCGCTCTCAGCGGTATTACCGACATTCTTGTTATAACAAACAGGGATAAAGAGGCAATGGAGAATTTCTTTGACCTTTCCCCTGAATACATTGCGGTGCTTGAGGGTAAGGGCAAATATGCCGAGGCTGAGAGAATACGTAAGATAGCCGATATGGCGAACGTGTATTTTCTTCGTCAAAAGGAAGCAAAGGGGCTCGGGCATGCCGTCGGAAGAGCGAGAAGCTTTGTCGGTGACGATGCTTTTGTCGTGCTTTACGGTGACGATATAATATTCTCCGAGGTGCCCGTGTGCCGCCAGCTTATCGACGTTTATGAAAAATACGGCAAGGCGTGTGTCGGAGTAAAGCCCGTTACCCCCGAGCAGCTTACAAAGTATTGCTCGCTAAAGGTAGATGCGCTCACTGATGAAACCGATACCTATTTTTGCACCGATATGATAGAAAAACCGAAGCCGGGCGAGGAGTTTTCAAACCTCTCCATACTCGGCAGAGTGCTTCTCACCCCTGAGGTATTTGATATAATAGATGCGCTCAGGCCGGGTGCGGGCGGTGAGTATCAGCTGACGGATGCAATGGCGGAAATGGCAAGAGCGGGTGGCATCTATGCACTTGAATTTGAGGGAACGAGATACGATATGGGCTCAAAGCTCGGATTTCTCATGGCTAACGTGGCAAAGGGACTTGCTCATCCCGAAACCGCAGATGAATTCCGCGAATTTCTCCGTGAGCTTTCGGGTAAGCTTTGATGGATATAAGGCGCGCTGTACCAGATGATGCTCCGATGATAGCTGAGCTTGAGGAAAGAGTTTTTCCCGACCCTTGGGGGCAAAGAGACGTATTTTCTTATATCTGCATGTCGGGCGGCATGTGCTACGTGGCGGTATCTGGCGGTGAGGTCGTAGCATACCTGATAGGCAGAGTTATCGCTCCCGAGGGGGAGATATACAGGATAGCAACAAAGGAGAGCCACCGCCGCCGCGGTATCGCGTACAGGCTTCTCGATTATGCCGCAAAGACCGAGCGCGGTCATGGGCTTGAAGTTCTTTTCCTTGAAGTAAGGAGCAAGAACGTACCCGCAAGAAATCTGTATCGCTCCTACGGTTTCCGCGAAATGGGAGAGAGAAAAAATTATTACAAGGACCCTGTCGATGATGCGATAGTAATGGTAAGAGCACATTCGGCGGATTTGTTGAACTGATGAATATTTTAGCTTTTGAGAGCTCTTGTGACGAAACAAGTGCTTCGGTAGTCACCCGAGAGGGAGACGGATTTATAATAAGATCTAACGTAATAGCCTCTCAGGTCGATACGCACAGGCTGTACGGCGGCGTTGTTCCCGAAATAGCCAGCAGAGCGCATATAGAGGCGATATCGGGGATAACCTATCAGGCACTTGCCGAGGCAGGCGTTTCACTTTCGGATATCGACCTTGTTGCGGTTGCGGCAAACCCGGGGCTTATCGGTGCGTTGCTTGTAGGCGTTAATTTTGCCAAGGCACTTGCCGTTTCCAACGGTATACCGCTGGTTGCAGCAGATCACATAAAAGGGCATATAGCATCGTCGTATCTGATAGACGGCGAGGTGCCGAAGCCGCCGTTCGTTGCTTTGGCGGTATCAGGCGGTCACACCGCTATATATAAAATGGACAGCTATACGGATATAGCAATGATAGGAACAACAAGGGATGATGCAATAGGCGAGTCCTTTGACAAAATAGGCAGGATGATAGGCATAGAATATCCCGCAGGCAAGGGCTTTGATGCGCTTTCGAGAGAGGGCTTCGTCAAAGCTGTAGGTGAGGGCGGTGACGTGTATGCGAAATACAAAAAAAGTGCCGCCTACAAGGATGCTGATATGGCACTTCCGAGCCCTGCTTTGCGCGACGGAAGCCTGGATTTCTCGTTTTCGGGCTTAAAGACCGCGGCTATAAATCTTCTTCACAGATACGAGCAGCGCGGCAAGGAGCTTGACCGTGCGCTGTTTGCGGCAAGATATACCTTTGAGGCAATCGAGGCGGTTGCCGTGAAGATAGATATGGCGCTTCGCGAAAATTCCGGATGCGACCTTGTGGTTGCAGGCGGTGTTGCGGCAAACTCGCATCTGCGTGCAAGGCTCTCGCAGGTGGCTGAAAAGAACGGTGTGAAGATATTCATTCCGCCGATAGGTCTTTGCGGTGACAATGCCGCAATGATAGCCGCATCGGGATATTATGAGTATTTAAAAGGAAATTTAGCCGATAGCTCGCTGAATGCCAGTGCGCTTGATTCGGTGGTATGATTTGGAGTTGTCAATGGAGAGTATAGATAAGGTAAAGGGAACTTTTGAGAAAAGAATGATCGAGAGCGATAAGGGCTCGGTATCGGTGGCTGTAATACGCAGGCTTCCGAGATATCATCGTTATCTTGGAGACCTTATACGTGAGGGCAAGCTTCGTATATCAAGTGCTGAGCTTTCAAGGATAATGGGAGTGACCGCATCTCAGATAAGGCAGGATTTCAACTGCTTCGGCGGATTCGGTCAGCAGGGCTACGGATACAACGTAAAGTATCTTCATTCCAAGATAGGTGAGCTGCTCGGCATGGCTGAGGGATATCGCGCAGTCATAGTCGGCTTGGGAAACCTGGGCCGCGCGTTGGCAACAACGCACATGTTTGAGCGTCGCGGTGTTGAGGTCGTTGCTCTTTTTGATATAAAAGAGGACGTTGTCGGTACCGATTACAACGGCATGCACGTTTATCACACGGATGAGCTCTATGATTTTTGCAGGAATAACAACGTACATATAGGCGTGCTCACCGTTCCAAAGGAATGTGCTGAGCAGATCGCAAAAACTCTTGCAGAGGCAGGCGTACGCGGACTCTGGAATTTCGCAAACATGGAGCTTTCCGCACCGAGTGACAGCGTGATAGTACAGAACGTGCATCTCGGTGACTCGCTGATGACGCTTTGCTTTGGAATAAAGAGCGGCGGAGAGCGAGGGATTTTTGATGATCAGATATAATTACGCCTTCACCGATAAGCGTATAACCGATGCGGATGAATTTGCAGAAGCAAGCGCATCCGAGCTTCGTGTGCTCCTGTCGCTCATTGACCTTTCGGGCGAGTGCAGTGATGAGGAGCTGACGGAGCGTTCGCGGTGCACAAAGGCAAGGGTCACAGCGGCGCTTGCACTGTGGGAGGAGGCAGGCGTTATAAGGCAAAGGTCGGAGGACGAAGCCGCCACGCCTTACGGCAACAAAATAACCGAGGAGTTTCCTGAGAGGGTGATTGTCGGTGAGCTTGGCGAACAGAGCGCAAAAGAGGTGGCGAAGACCATAAGAGACCATAAGCTTGCCAGCCTTTTTGACGAGTGCGCCTTAATGATTGGAAAGCCCATGCTGACCCCAATGGAAATCAAATCCATAGCAGGACTTTGCTCTCAGTACGCATTATCCGATGAATACATTGCAATGCTTGCGGCTCACCTTTCGTCGCGTGGGAAGCTTTCGGTAGGATATCTTACCCTGCGGGCAAAAAAGCTTGCCGAGGACGGTATTGCTACTGCCGAGGAATTGCAGCTTTACATATCCGAAAAGGAAGCACGGGATAACACTTATATGGAATTCCGCAGGCTCCTCGGAATATTTGACAGAAATATAAGCCCAACGGAAAGAAAGTATTTCAGTAAGTGGAGTACCGAGTTCGGCTTCGATACGGAGATAGTGGGTATGGCTTACGACATATCAGTTATCAACACCTCAAAGCTTAGCATGAAATATATGGACACACTGCTTGTCGATTGGCATGAACATGGCTGTAAGACCGTCGGTGATTGCGAGCGGCGTTATGAGGCGGCAAAGCTTGAGCGCGAAGCGGAGCAGGCACAACGCAAGGCGGCTGCGGAAGATAAATCGACCGCGGGGCAGGTGAGATCTTCAAGTGCGAAAAAGCCTAAGGATAAGCCGAGATACGGTAATTTCGATCCTGAGGATGCGTTGCGCCGCGCAATAGAGCGCTCCTACGTTTCGAAAAAAATAAAAAGTGATGCCGATGATACGGGTGATAAACCTTAGGTCGGGCGCGGAGAGGGAATTTTATGTACGGCTACGAAAATTACGATAAAGTCAGGAATATGATCGACGAGAGGCGTGACGAGGCGCGGAGAAGCTCCGAGGCAAAAAGCCTTGAGGTGCGTATGAAGTCGCCTGAGATAAGGGGGATAGACGAGGAGCTCCGAAGCACGGGGCCGCAGATATTCCGCGCAGCGTGTCGGGGCGAGGACATTACCCCGATAAAAGAGCGCAATCAGCAGCTCGTTGCAAGGCGCAGGGCTCTTATAGAGGCTCTTGGCTATCCTTCCGATTATACCGATGTCAAATATTTTTGCAAAAAGTGCAGCGATACGGGCTTCACGCCCGACACAAGAATGTGTTCATGCTTCAAGCAGCTGCTTGTTACCGAAAACATAAAGTCATCGGGAATAGGCAAGCTTATTGAGGAACAGTCCTTTGAGAATTTTGACCTCGGTGTATATTCCTATGACGAGGACGTGTACCGTCAGATGCAGGCTGTTACGGAGGCGGCAAAGGAATATGCATACAGCTTCGGCAAGGCATCCGGAATGAAGAAAAATCTGCTCTTTATAGGAAAAACGGGAAGTGGGAAAACACATATTTCCACCTCGATAGCCAAGGTTGTCATAGAAAAGGGCTATGACGTGCTCTATGACAGCGTGCAGAATATAATCAGTGCCTTTGAAAAGGATAAATTCAGAAGCGGTTACGGTGCGTACGAGCCGGTTGCGGATAAATATCTTGAATGTGATCTTCTCATTCTTGACGATCTCGGCACTGAGTTTTCCAATCAGTTTACGGTAACCTGCCTGTACAATCTTTTTAACACAAGAAGAAATCGCGGGCTTGCTACCATTATCTCAACAAATCTTTCCGCAGATGAGCTTGTCAGCAAATACGACGACCGTATATATTCAAGAATAGTCGGAAGCGACTATGAGATATGCTTCTTCAACGGAAATGACCACAGACTTTAATATAGTAAAACAAGGTCGAGGCATCGGTTCATGCCTCGACCTTGTTTTGTGCTTTGCCGCAGATGCGACAGCTTATCGTAATTCACACGACTAGTTTTGCGGTATATCGATTGCAGGGATTTCTATTTTGAAGTCCTCACCGCCTTTTGCGGTGTCATCCCCGGCGCCTTTGTCGGCTGCGCCATCTGCGTTGTCCTCTGGCTTTTCTGTTGGCTCCG
Source organism: uncultured Ruminococcus sp. (assembly GCA_964617165.1). GTDB lineage: Bacteria > Bacillota > Clostridia > Oscillospirales > CAG-272 > UBA1740. Next base: position 1,790 of record CAZTWE010000053.1, on the reverse strand, counting down.
CCGCCTCGGCTGCATCGGTATGCTCGGCGCTTGCCTTAGCTTCGCTTGCTTCGGGAGCACTCTCGGCAGTCGGCTCGTCCGACTTGCCGGCCGCGTTTTGACTGTTATCGTTCGTCTCGGTTGCATCCTCTGCGATATTTTCGGTTGCATCCTCTGCTGCAAGCTTGTCATTTCTTTCGGTAAAGAAAGCTGAGAGAAGATTTGAAATTCCGTCTATTATCGTTGTAATACCGAGCAGCACGGATATGAATTTCAAATTGCTGTCGCTTCCGTCAGGCGATATCTTGATTATAAAGAAGCCACCGATTATCGTCAGCACCGCAGGCACCAGTAGCACCCACCAGATAGCGGATCTGTATCTTTTTGACATTGCGGTTGTCTGAAACTTAAATGCTCCGTCTATTATAAGGAACAGTCCGAGTATCGACGTCAGTATCTCTATAGCACTCTTGCAGAATATCATTGTGATGACACCTGCAACTATAGACGATACCGTTATAGCTATCCTGAATGCGAACACAGGGCCTCTGTTCTTGGAGGCTATCGTAAAAATTCCGTAGCCTATTCCGTACAGTGCCATGATTATTCCTATCGCCAGCACAACGTAAACGAGCATATCATGGAATATAAAGGATAGCACGCCTATTGCTACAAGTATCGCAAATAGGATAATGTATCCCCAGCGGAAATTTTTTAGTTTTTCTTTCATAAGGTCACGTCCTTTCTTGTCTGTCTATGTGCATAGTATATCCGAAAGCGCGAAAAAAGTCAATATTTGTTGTAAGTACAAATTGTAAAATTTTTTACTGGCTTTATTTCTTGAAAATTAAGTAAAAAATAAAGCAGAGGCACTTAACAAAATACCTCTACTCTATTTTGCTTGCAATTATGCCGAAATTTATCACTCGGATATCATTCCTCGTCGTAATCATCCTCATCACGCTCTTCCTTCAATGCCTCAAGGTCAAGCTCATCGGAATACTCAATGCTGTCGGAGTTTACGTAGTACGAATCTCCGAGCTGGCTTGAAAATCTGTATTCCTCATCATCAATATCAAAGATATTGCCGTGAATAAAGAGGTTCTTTCCGGCAGCGCACAAAATGTCGAGAAATTCTTCGGGATTAAAGCTATCGATCTCGATGCCGTAATCATCGTTTGATACGGTCATGGATACCTTTTCACCGTCCGAAGCCATGGCGTAATTGTCGCTGTAAAGTATGAGGTCGGACGTCATCTCAAAAAATTCATCAAGCTCGCCTGAGGTGAGGAATGCCGCAAACTTTTTGACGTCTGCTTTCGTTCCCTCTGCCGTTATATCAAAATATAGTTCTTCGTGTAGTTTCATATTGCCTCCGATAGAAGTAAAACCCGTTGTAAAATATTTGGTATCAGCACTTTACTGCCAATATATTCAGATGTTCTCCGTTTGTGAAAAGAGTATATCATAAGCATAATATTTTTGTCAATATATTTTCGGTATATTTTTTGTATCGGCTCTCTTACGGCTGACCTGTGTCAAAAAACTCTTCCTTATGTAAATTATAATATACGAAGTATGTGTCTGTCTGCTTGCAAGCAAGCACGGACGAGAATATTTCAGGAAATGTGCGAAAATCCTCCGATTTTCGGGTAATGCGACAAGCATTACGGTAAATTTTGCTCTCAGCTAAATTTACGACACATAGATTATAATATCTGACATTTTTTCTGCCCGACAAATATTTTCGTAAGTTTCGTAAGTTTTTTAAAAAAATCGAAAAAACTTTTAAAAAAGGGGTTGACAATTAA
>CAZTWE010000052.1:0-16477 GCA_964617165.1 uncultured Ruminococcus sp. | reverse complement strand
CTTTCTACCTCGCCAATTTTGTTTTCGATTACGCCTAAATGCGACAGCCCCTTTGATTGTTTAAATATACCTTATTCGCAAATATTCGTTGTAATGTAGTCAACACCGAGGTTGATAAGCTTTTCTGCACACTCAACATCATCAACCGTCCATACGTTGATCTTTGTACCGACCGAGTGGCATTTTTCAACAAGCTCCTTGGTAACGAGCTTGTAATATGCATCAATGTCATATCCGCACTTCACGATATTTTCAAAGAAAGCATCAATTCCGGCTTGTGACATTACGAGATACTGAACTGTCTGCTCGGGAGAATATTTTCTTACGTAGTGAAGATTGTTTATATCAAAGCTGATAAAAATAGTACCGCTAAGATAATCCAGCTCGGATATTTCATCAATTATTGCCTTTATCTCTGCCTCTTCAAAGCTGTTTTTCAGCTCCAGAACTGCAATTTTTTCATATCTTTTGCAAACTGCAATGTATTCCTTGAGAGTGGGCATATAGAGATCGCATCTATGCGATACACCGTCAGTATCAAACAGCTTCAGCGAGCGGAGCGTGTCAAAATCCGTCTCTTCTATAACAAGATCCACTCCGCTGACGCGCTTTGCATTATCATCGTGCGTTGCGATAAATTTGCCGTCCTTTGTTTTATGTACGTCGGTCTCTATTCCGAAATAAGAACGGTTTGCCGCAGCAATGAATGACGAAATCGTATTTTCGGGCTCTATTCCGCTGACTCCCCTGTGAGCTACCATAAGGGTAGACTTATGATCGTGCATTTTTTTCGTATCCATGGTATTTTGTTTTCCCTTTAATACTAAAATTAAATTTATCAGCCGTTAAGCACCGTTTCGTAAAGAGGTGCGGATGTCTCACTCGGGCATTTTATGGCTTTAAGCTCCTCGTAAAATACCGCGCTTGCAGCCGAAACGTAAGGGGTTACCCAAAGCGCACCTATACCGAGGCAGAGCGCACCGACTATATACCAACCTATAAAGGAAAGCTGGAGAACGAAATACTTCATTTTATAGCCGTCCATCATACGGCGGCTCTCGGTTATAGCCTCTGTAGCGGTCATTTCGGGATGATCGTTTTTGATGTAGAAGGTCATAGCGTAAGAGCAGCTCTTCACTATGCCGGGGATGATGAAAAGGCAGGTCCAGAGCGCAATGAAGATGTTGTAAAGAATACCGAGAATTATATTTCCTCCGATATCATTTTTTGCCGCATCGAAAACGCTGTTAAAGTCATCGTGAACAACGGTACCCCGAACTCTGCCGACAAAATAATTTGCGAGCCCTATAGATAAAAGACCGTAAATGATAAGCGTTCCGATACCCGTAAAAGATAAAATGCTGTTGATAACGGAAACAACAAGTGTAAACAGCAATGCAAAAAGCCAAGCACCCGAGAAAATACTGCTGCCGAGTGCGGCTCTTGCCCTTGCTCTTATTTCAGAGCATAAGATCATAACAGATCCTCCTTCGGTTAAAATACGTACCAATTATATACCTCAAATTGCCGTTTGTCAATATTTAAGATCGCAAAAGCACCAAAGAAAATGAAAATTAACTTGACTTTTCAAGTTATGTACTGTATACTAACAGAGGTCAGCAGTCTCCGATAAATGAATGGAGTTGAAAAATGGAAATACTGTATCTTGTCATAGCAAAAACTTTTGGCACCGTAAAGGGCTACGCTATGAAGCGCGCAGGTGAAAAGGCAACAGGCGGTGATAACAGCCTTTGCATAAATCTTTTGCGTACACTTATATGCCTTGTAGTAAGTATTGGTGTGTGGTGCGTATCGGGAATGGGCTTCGCAACGCCGCTCGGTAATTTGATAGTGGTTATTTCGGGTATCTCAAATGCCCTGAATCTTTATTTTTGGATATTGTCAGCTCAGATGATCTCAATCAGCCTGCTTGAAGTATTTTGTATGCTCGGCAGTGTGATCCTCCCGCTTGTACTCGCCCCAGTGCTGTATAACGGTGATAGCGTATCACTCATTCAGTGGCTCGGTTGCGCGGCGTTGCTTATAGCGATGCTGCTGTTTACCTCGCAGGAAAAATCTGCCGAGGGAGGCAATCCTTTAAAAAAGCTGATTTATCTGTTTTTCTGCGTTGCAGGTGTCGGCGGTGTCTCTATAACTCAAAAAATGTATGTATACCACGTATCGGATAAAGGGCTTGGAACAATAGCGTATTTTAACCTCGGTACTTTTGTTTGCGTTGCACTTCTGTTTTCCGCAGTGTTTGCGGTGAGGGAGCTTTTGGCACGGGCTGCCGCTCGCCGAGGTGTTCCCGACGTCAGTATACCAAGTAAAAGCTTCCCTTTGAAGAAAGTTATCGTCTACGTAGCCGTTGCTGCCATCTCGCTCTATGCGTATCAGTATTTCAACACCCTCGCATCAACGCTTGATTCTGCAATATTGTACCCCGTAACCTATGCCCTCGGTATGATAGGCAGTGTCGTTCTTGATACGTTTTTCTTTGGGCATAAGCTAACAAAAAAGCGTATTATCGCTCTTGTATTCGTTGCTATTGCTATAGTATTGGTAAATTTAAAGCTCTGATAATTTTATCCCCATGAAAGGTGAGAGTTATTGCATCGCCTTCATGGGGATATTGTCTGTTTACGTATCAAAATCAGTTTTTCTTATAAAGTGCGCCGTATGCGGAGCATGCGCGATAGTCCTGCCCCTCTTTGTCGCTTCCGAACGCATTCCATACCGCAGGTCTGAATATATCAGCCTCTGGAACGTTATGCATGCAAACGGGAATTCTGAGCATTGAAGCCATGGTTATAAGATCTGCACCGATGTGCCCATAGCTTATCGCACCGTGGTTTGCGCCCCAGTGATTCATAACCTCGTATGCGTTCTCAAAGGGCGAGCCGCTGATGCCGTTGCATCTCGGAACAAACCACGTGCAAGGCCACGTATAGTCAGTGCGCTTCCAAAGCACGTCCGTAACCTCATCGGGCAGATTTACAGTATAACCCTCGGCTATCTGCAAAACAGGACCGAGTCCCTTTACCATATTAAGGCGTATCATCGTGCAGGGAACCTCGGCATTCGTAACGAATCGGGAAGAGAAGCCGCCGCCGCGGAAATATCCAACGTCAGCAGGAGCCCACTCGGTAGCTGCCAGTATAGCAGCCATATCGTTTTCGTTTACGTTATACCATTCCTTCATTGTGGGAGCACCGTTTTCGTCCTTTGCGCGGCATGAAGCATCAATGCAAGCCGCACCCGAGTTGATAAGGTGAATGAAGCCGCCCGCTTCCTTTGCGAGTCCCTCGATATCATAGCCTGCCGCTCTCTTGACCGCATCGGCAGACCAATACGTACGCACGTCTGCAAATATCTGCGCTCTGTTGGTAAGCAGCTTCATAAACAGCATGCCTATGCCGTTAAGAGTGTCGTTCTCCGTTGCGAGGATATAAGGCTCTCTTGCACCGTTCCAGTCGAACGATGAGTTGAGTATAGCCTCTCCGAAATCGCAGTTGGGGTAGAAGTCCGTCCACTGACGCTGACCCTGGAAGCCTGCCGCGATAGCATTGTGTCCGACAGCCTCCTCCTCGCATCCGGAGGGAAGATTGGAGTTTCCGTTCATAAGGTCCTTGATTATTACCGCCATAAGAACGCTGAATTCAAAATCCTTTTCCTTCTCTTCATCACTCTTTCTGAATTCCTCGGGATTTTTATCGAAGCCTATCTTGCAGTTTTTCTTCGCCCATTCGAGCGCACGCGTGTACTCGGCTTCATCGTATATCTTTTCCGACATACGGCGTATGATCTCTACCTCGTCAACAGATTCAACGCGCATGCCGAGATAGTCCTCCATAAAGTTAACGTCTATCTGTGAGCCTGCAATACCCATGCAAAGCGAGCCTATCTGCAAATAGGATTTTCCGCGCATCGTAGTAACGGCAACCGCAGCCCTCGCAAAGCGGAGCAGCTTTTCCTTTACGTCGTCGGGAATATCCGTATCGGTCGCATCCTGAACGTCCTTTCCGTAGATGCCGAATGCGGGTAAGCCCTTCTGTGCGTGCGCTGCAAGTACAGCCGCAAGATATACCGCACCGGGGCGTTCCGTACCGTTGAAGCCCCATACAGCCTTTACGGTGTGAGGGTCCATATCCATTGTTTCCGAGCCGTAGCACCAGCAGGGAGTCACAGTAATGGTGATATCAACGCCCTCGCGGCGGAATTTTTCCGCACATGCGGCAGCCTCGGCAACTCTGCCTATAGTTGTGTCGGCTATTATTACCTTGACAGGCTCACCGTTTGAATATCTGAGGTTTTCGGTTATGAGCTTCGATACGCTCTTTGCCATATTCATGGTTTGCTCCTCAATGGATTCGCGAACTCTGAGTGCTCCGCGGCGCCCGTCAACCGTAGGGCGGATGCCTATTACGGGATAGTTTTCTATAAGTCTGTTCTTTGCCATCTTAATGACCTCCGTGTTTTTTAAAATTTACTCTTTACTTTATTATAAATTTCTGCTACAATAATGTCAATCGGTCAATCGTGAGAAAAACTTAACAAAACATAGGTTTGGAGTAAAAAACGGATAATGTTTGATACAGATGAGTTTTCAAAGAGTGCCTATATGGTATCCTTTGCCGAACGCAGGGATATAGACGAGGAATGGAATTTAATAGAATGGAACAGAAAGCATCGCGAGGTTGATTGCCACCGTTTGTATTACAGGACGGACAGTGACGGTGGAAAAGCCGTTTTGCACCTCACGAATGCTGACGTAGAGCTCGTTTGCGGCAGAGTTTACTTTATCCCCGCTTTTTCCGTGCTGCAAAGCGAAATCGACGGAAAAATGAACAAATATTACATACATTTCAGATCAACTTCATACGTTTTCGGGCTTTACCGATATTTTTCGGAGCGGTATTCCGTACCGTCCTCGCCCGTGAGTGAGGAGCTTTTCAAAACCGTTATTGACAGCTATACGAAAAACACCCCGGATGCGTATATGCGCATACAGGGTGCAATGAATTTATTGCTTGCCGATTTTTTCTCGGATTATCATTTCAATCAGCACAGTCTGGTTCGCTTTGAGCCTGTTTTGTCTTACATAGACAAAAACTACAAAAGAAACATTTATCTGTCCGAGCTTGCCTCTATCATGAACATCAGCACAATGTATTTTTCAAATTCGTTTAAGCAAGCATTCCGCATCAGCCCAAGACAGTATATACTTAACAAACGCCTTACCGAAAGTCAGCAGCTTCTTTTGGAAACCGATATGTCGGTCAAGGAAATAGCCTACGCTGTCGGATTTGAAAACGAAAACTATTTTTCCGAGCTTTTCTCAGCAAAAATAGGCATCTCTCCGATGAAGTTCAGAAAACGCGCTCATCTGCGCAAGAGGGAGTCCATACTGTAACAGAAAAATCGACCGTAAAGGTACAAAATCTTTGTTTTATTACATTTTGCGGAGCGTACAAGGTCGAAAAATGTGTCAGTCGTCATCCTCCTCCACAAGCTTGTCGTACACTTTGAAAACCGCATCTATTACCGATTCGTCGATAACCAGCTCAAGGTATTCCTGACCGTCGTCGTTCTCTTTTATAGAGAAAACGAGACCCTCGTTCTCGCCAAGTCCGTCCATAGGCTGTATGGGCTTCAATATTACGTAGGTGTTATCCTGCTTAGGGATAAGGGCTATTTGCTCAAAGCCGATAGTCTCCCCCTTTTCATTGAAAAGATATATAGGGTCGCAGTTGTTCTCGTCATATAGCTTATCGATGGGATTTTCGTATTCTTCATTATCGCGGTTTGTCATAGTTAATTCCTCCTAGAAGTGGATTTTGATAAAAGTATTCTACCATAAAGCGTATAAAAAATCAAGTATCCGACAAAAACATTCGGGATTGACAAAGCGGGAGTGACAATGTATAATTATGTATATATATTTTGTAAATTATCGGGAAAGGAGTACCGCCTTGAGAAAAATTTTCTTCATCGTCATCATATTATCAGCGCTTCTTTTGCTCGCAGCCTGCACTGATGAGCATGAGCACTCGTTTGCAGCAGCGGAAACGGTACAGCCTACCTGTACTCTTGACGGATACGTCCTTTATACCTGCGAATGTGACGAAAGCTACACCGAGCCGATAGCGGCATCGGGGCATAGCTACGGATATTTCGTTACCGATATCCCGGCAACCGAGGAGGGCGCAGGGCAGATGTCCAAGCACTGCTCACGGTGTGATGATAAAACCGAGATAACCGAGATCCCCATCCTGACCGAGTATACCGAAAATCTTGAATACCTGCTCGCAGACGACGGTAGCGGTTACGTGGTAACGGGGCGCGGCAATGCGTTCGGAAACAGACTTTCTATCCCCCCGGAATACAATGGGCTTCCCGTCATCAAGATCAACTTTGCCGCATTCCGCAATTGGAGCGAGCTTGTTACGGTGATAGTTCCAAGCAGTATTTTATCCATAGCATCCTCAGCCTTTGAGGGGTGTGACAATATAGAGAGCATGACTTTGCCTTTCATCGGCTCGGATGCACACGGCACAGAGGATGCAAGGCTCTATTATATATTCGGAGACGAAACGAGCGTTCCGAAAAATCTGAGCACGGTCGAAATAACGCACACAAGCATTATTGGCAGGCAGGCGTTTTTCGGAGCGGAGCACGTAAGCACGGTCGTTTTGCCGATTGGGCTTGAAGTAATATCCGAATACGCCTTTGCGGGTTGCTGTCGTATTACGTCGTTATCCCTACCCGATAGCATGACTTACGTAGGCAGCGGTGCGTTTGAAAATTGCAAGCTGCTCACCGAGATCAACTTACCGCCCCGACTTTCATCTGTCGGAGCCTATGCATTCCGAGGCTGCGAGTCGCTAACGGAAATGACCGTTCCCGAGGGAATAACCGCTGCCGAAAGCATGCTGTTTGCCGGTTGTACGTCACTCGGGCGTGTGCATGCCAAGGGAGCTGTTTCTGTGGGGAAAAGTGCCTTTTTGGGTTGCAGCTCGCTTTCAGACGTGCAGCTTTCCGATAACCTTGCCGAGATAGGCGAGTCAGCATTTTCAGGATGTGCCGCACTGGAGAATTTGGCATTTCCCGATACGGTGTGCGCAGTGGGGAAAAATGCATTCGAGGGCTGCCTTAGCTTACAAGCTCTCGCTCTGCCTCGGCTTGACGGTTATTTGTGCGAATATTTCGGTGGGGAAAGCTATGCCGATAATTCGGGCTGCGTTCCTAAGTCACTTAAAAATCTTATAATAAGAGACGGAGCCGCAATATCAGAATATGCACTTTCGGGATGCGCCTCTCTTGTTTCGGTAACTCTTCCCGATGCGCTGAGGGAGATAGGCAAGGGCGCGTTTTCTGACTGTACCGCACTTCGGGATATCGTTTTGCCGAGCGGTGTTGAGAGCATCGGTGAGTCGGCGTTTATTCGTTGCAGCTCGCTTGAAGAAATATCGATACCAAGTGCTGTCGTTACTATAGGCGCAAATACCTTTGGCGGCTGTACCGCACTTCAACGTGCACAGCTTGGCGAAGCTGTGGAAAGCATCGGAGACTATGCCTTTTCGGATTGCACCGCTCTTACAGATATCACTCTTGCCGAAGGTCTTGCGAGCATGGGTTACGGTGTTTTTTCCCGTTGCAGCTCGCTTGCCGAAATAAGCATACCGTCAACAGTGGTTGCTATTGCTTCGAATACCTTTGCACAGTGTACCTCGCTCTCGGAGATTATGCTCCCTGATGGCGTACGGGAGATAGGCATCCTTGCATTTTCGGGGTGTAAAGCCATCTCGGAAATTATACTGCCGGACTCGCTTGAAGTGCTCGGCAGCAGCGCATTTTACGATTGTTCATCACTAAAGAGTATAAATATACCCGAGGGAATAACCGTTATAAGTGATTCCGCGTTTTCAAAATGCACCGCGCTCAGCAGCGTTTCATTGCCGAACGGTATTCTCACGCTGAGCCGTCATTCCTTTAGAAACTGTGCCTCGCTTGTCGAAATAAATCTCCCCGAAACACTGACGTCTATAGGGGACGAAGCCTTTGGGTATTGCGAGTCTTTACCGAAGCTTGAAATAACTCGGAGCATTAGCATATCCACGGGTGCCTTCCGCGGCTGTGTATCTCTCTCGGAGGTAACCGTGCTTTCGGACAGTATCGGTATGAATGCGTTCTCGGGATGCAGCGGATTGAAAACCGTCACGGTGCTCGGTGGAGCAATAGGGCATTACGCCTTTGCAAATTGTACCGCGCTGGAAAGCCTGTCCTTGGCTGACGGAGTTACCTCCGTAGGCTCCTATGCATTTTCGAAATGCACGTCTCTTTCCAAAGTGAGCATGCCTGATAGCGTAACGTTGGTTTACGATGCCGCCTTTGAGGGCTGTACCGCCCTTACGGATATAAGGATATCATGCGGCTTGACATATCTTCCGTCGTCTATGTTTCTTGGCTGTACGGCTCTGGTGTCGGTTACAGTTCCCGAGGGTATCACAAAGCTCAACTCCTCGGTTTTCGATAGCTGTAGCTCGCTTGTCGAGGTAATTCTTCCCGATGGGCTGACATCCCTCGGCTATGCGACGTTTGCCGATTGCTCCTCTCTTTCGGTGATCTCCATCCCCGATACTGTAACGGAATTGTCTTATGCTCTCTTTGTAAGATGTACCGCCCTGACGAGCATAACCATCCCGAGTGGTGTCAGCGTAATAAACGGCGGTATGTTCAGCGGCTGTACCGCACTTACCGAGGTAATGTTGCCCGAAAGCATCACTGCGATAGAGGCTTCCGCTTTTGCCGACTGCACGTCGCTTGAAACCGTATATTACGGTGCATCGTCGGAAGAGCTTGCTCTGATAACGGTTGGAGAATCGAATGAAGCTTTCACAAACGCGAATATAATCTACGCATCGTAGATTATAAAAAATGCCCGACAGTGCGTGTAGCCCTGTCGGGTGCTTAATTTTTTTGCGTGATTAAAGCTTTTCAAGCTCCTTGGAAATCTGATAAGCCTTGTAGAAGAAGTAAATCGATACGGGCCAGAAGCAGATGACGAATACAACTCCGATAATAATATTTTTGTTCTTATCCTTTTCAAGAGCTTCGCTGTCAAGCTGAGCCTTTATCCTGCTTTGCAGTGACGCAATAGTTCCTGCCTCTGCGGCGTACACCGCACGCTGCCCCTCTGCGGCATTTGCAATAGCGGCAATATAGTTTTGGTTTTTGAATATATCCTTGTCAACAAATCTGTGGCAGGTTGGTATCCAGCGATTTGTTCGCCTGTCCTGCACGTATTCGATACCGTAGGTGGAAAGGAGCATACCGTAGTGTGCCTCCGCATCACTCGGAAATTTGTCAAGAACGAGCTTATACTCCTTGATAGCCTCATGGAAATCGCATGCAAGACGGTGTCCTCTCGCACGGTTCAGAGCAAGTATAAGTGCCTCTCCCTTTTCTTCCTTGAAATAATATGTATTTCGGCAATAAGGGCATTTGCCGCTCAGGTTATCCTCTGCGAGCTTCAGCTCAGCAGCGCAGGTCTCGCATATCATTCTCGTGCTCATTCGATAGCCTCACATTGTAAATTTGTAGTTATTCAACAGTATACTACATAATATAACAAAAATCAATAACTAAAAGTCAAAAAACGGCAAAAATCGGGTTAAAATCCGAAAACGCAAGCTTAACCGCGCATTTTCCCCCGATATTTATGCGGTGAGGTAAGCGTATGCCTCTTAAAAACGCGGATGAAATAATTGTAATCTCCAAATCCCGTTTCCTCAGCTATCTCCGCCATGCTCATATCGGTGTTTATGAGAAGATTTTTTGCCTTGCTTATCCTGAGCGCAGTTATATGATCGTTCACCGTCGTATGGAAATTCTTATCAAACAGTCGGTAGAGTGCATGCTTTGATATGGAGAAGGTGCGGCAAATATCACCGAGAGTTATCTTATCCCGAAGATGCTCTTCAAGATAGCTCTCAATGCGCATCATAAGCACATCCTTGTCAATACGTATCAAGCCCTCGTGCCATATTCCTCTGAGGCACAGCCCGAACAGTCTGATAACGGTCTGTAGGTCACTTGACGAAAGCACAGGCAACTCACGGTACAAATCAAGCATCTCTTCCGGGCATAGCCCGTAATTCGTGATCCTTTGTATGACAATATCCGTTGTCGAATACCGCTCCTCCTTGTCGCGGAATCTTCCTATGATAAGGTAGCCGATAACGGTTGTATCGTATACAAACGGTGTAACGGTTTCTGTGATACCTGCATGGCAGGTATAAAATACGGTATCACCGCATGCCGCGGCCTCGGCAAAATGTGCGGAGTCCGAGATTTTACATTCACCGTAATAATTGGGATCCTCACGCACCCTCGTGCAATAGCCGCACGGAGCGTCCGAGTGCGCCACAAGGTTGTGATCCGCATCCCAGAAGCTGAGGGTGGCTCCCGTCAGGGAGCTGAGATCGTTGAGAAGTGCTTCAAGCTTTTCACAGTTATATATAACAGTCATACCAAAATTATAATCCCATATCACATATTTGTCAATCATTTTCTTCATTTTTGTGTGGCATCTCGGAAGATTTTCCACTTTTAAGGTGCGATTTTGCGTTTACATACGGTCAAAAATACAATATAATGAAATCAAAAACGGAGGTTTTGTATATGAAATTAAGTGAAAAGCTTTTTGCGGAGGGTAATGGAATTTTACGCCTTAAGCCGACGTGGGTACCGAGAAGCTTTTGCCGCCCCGGCAAGCGTATCAAGCTTCACCCGGATGATTATTACGTATTGGGGCTTGAAAGGGGAGGAATAGACGAGCGTTGGCTCGCATCCACCACTTGGGCGGAAAACGGATCGAACACTCCCGAGGATGAGGGACTCAGCTACGTAGTTTCAAAGGACGGCAAGGAGCAGATGCTTCTTCGCGATATGGTATCGGAGCTCGGTGAGCGTCTCATAGGCGGGCTTTGGGAAAAGTACGGCAAATGGCCGATGTTCTCAAAATTCTTCGATAACGCAGGTCCTCTGCCGCATCATATACATCACCGCGATGAGCACGCAAAGAGAGTAGGGGCTGACGGAAAGCCCGAGATGTATTTCTTCCCCTCGCAGCTGAATAATCACGGCGGAGAGTTTCCTTTCACGTTCTTCGGCATAAATCCCGATTGCACCAAGGCGCAGATAAAAAAATGCCTTGAGAATTTCAGCCGCGGTGATAACCACCTGCTTGACTATTCTCAGGCATATAAAATAGAGCTTGATACGGGATGGGACGTTCCTCCCGGAGTTCTTCACGCACCTGCAAGCCTTTGTACTTATGAGCCGCAGTTCGCCTCCGACGTATATGCTATGTATCAATCGGTGCTGTACGGCGGTCAGTGCGTTGGCGAAGAGCTGCTTTGGAAAAATTGCCCCGATGAGGAGCGCGGAAACTTTGACTACCTTATGGACGTTATAGATTGGGAGCTCAACGTTGACCCCGATTTCAAGAAAAACCGCTTTATGCGTCCTATAGTACAAAGCGAGGACAATGCACATAAAGAGGAATGGATTTGCTACAAGAGCAAGCTTGCATCAGCTAAACGCCTCACGGTATACCCCGGTCAAAGCGTTGTAATAAAGGACAGTGCCGCTTACGGTATGATCATGCTCCAGGGTCACGGATACCTCGGCGGTCATATCATAGAAACACCTGCCCTGATACGCTACGGACAGCTTACTCACGATGAGTATTTCATAAGCGAGGAAGCTGCAAAACGAGGCGTGCTTATAGAGAATACAAGCGAGAGCGATCCTATAGTTATGCTGAAGCACTTCGCTGAAAATCCCGATCTTCCTTAGGGCTGTGGTATTTAGGCGAAAACAAAATCGGCGGGGCAGAAAGAAATTTCTGCCTCGCCGCTCACTTTTCATATACAGTTCTCGCTCGTCAGTCAAAAATTTTCGCTCTGACTCCCCACGTCCTTACTGACAGTTTTTATATTCAATAGGTGTCATACCGACCTCGTCACGGAATACGCGGTAAAAATTCGAGAGGGAAGTAAAGCCGCAATAAAAAGCTATTTCGGATACGCTCTTTGTGGAAGAGGTAAGCAGGATCTTTGCATTTTGCAGCTTCAGTGAGTTAAGAAAGTCTGTATAACCCTTTCCTGTAAATTCGGTAAATATCTTGCTGAAATAGTTGGGGCTGTATCCGCATATCGCTGCAACCGCCGCCAGCGAGGGATTTTCTCTGAAATGTATATAAAGATACGAGAGTGCCTTATTAAGACGGTATCACGCCACCGCGAATCGGAGTTATCCGCACCGACCGCTTTGCGTATGATCTTTATCAGCAGGCTGTTTAAAAGATTTTCGACGAAAATGCTGGTATAAGCATCCTTTACAGCTCTTTCGGATACCAATTGCTCTGCATAGAATAAAAGGTTATCAAATTCCTCACCGTCAAGTCGAATGCAATAATTTGCAGATCTGTTCAGAATAGCGGACAAAAGCTTTTTGGATATTATTACGTCATCAAACATTATGGTTATCAGCTCCAACTCGGGATTGGCCGTAACCTTGTGAAAATCCGCAGGCGTAGCAAGAAAAACGCTACCGCGTGAAATATCGTACTCCACTCCGTTATGCATGTTTTTTCCAATGCCGTTCAGTACAAGCTCAATTTCAAAAAATTCATGGAAGTGCAGCGAAGTGGTATCGTGTATCGTTTTTTTCAATGCAGAAATATGATACGTAGGATTTATGTAGTTTTTCAACAGCATTTTTTCGTATTTCATACCGCACCTCCCGAATTCATATTCGCCCCTCTTACGGCTGTTTATATTCTACAATATTTTTCCACGAAAATAAAGTTAATTCATGTGAAAAAAAGAAGTTTTATTCAAAATCGTAGAATATTGGAATTCGGTAATATAATAATGGAGAAAATAATGGGCAACCGTGGCTAAAGCTCGCGGTTGCCCTGTTTCTTAGAGTTATTTTATTCCGTTTTCATTGGAATATATCTTATATTCCCGTGCGGATTTCGAATATGTCCATAGCGCCTTTACCAACGCAACAAGCGCTTCCTTGTCAGTGCCGCTATAGTCTTTTGTAACGTATCCGATGTAGGAATCAAGTGCGTATTCACAGCAGATAGCATTGCCGTCGGAATTCTGCATCTCCGACGTGCAATCTTTATCGGAGTACAGCTCTATTCTGACCGTGGAATTTATGTCAAAGGCTCTCATGGGAACGTATATATAATTCGAGCCGTCACAAAGCCCGTCCTCAATATGCTTTACGTAATATACCGTATTGCCGAGCGCATCGGTATATGAAAGCTTAACGTAAGCATTTGCCGAGACTTTTACGGTAAACCTTATTCTTATCGTTGATCCGAGTGCCCACGTAGCTTCGCTGAATATTTCGGAAATGCCCGAGGTGTTGACACCCTGACCGAGATCTCCGCTATATTCTGACGGGACCTTATCCGACAAGCTCAGTGCCTCGCCGATCCTTGAATAATTGTCGCTTCCCGTCCTGCCAAAGAAAACGTACGCATTTTCAACGTATACTAGCAGATCTGTTGCAAGCTTTCGCATCTCACTGCTATATAGGAAATTCTCGCCTGTGCTGTCCTTGCTTGTAAGTATAGCCCTCGCGTAATCAACTATCGAGATATTGCTCGTAAGCGTTACGGCCCCGTTAAATCCCTTGCAAACGGTGCCGATCGATACGCTTTCCGCAGCGTAAGCCGCACCTATATTATCCACGGTAGTTTTATAATATTCCACTCCGTCAATTGTAACCGTAAGTGACAGTGTAATACTTTCACCGTTTATATTGATATTACTTACGTAGTTGTCAAATATCTGCTTCGGGAAATATAAATTGAGTGTAAAATCGCTGTAAAGCGTTAAGTTACATTGCATAAGCTCATTTTCGACCGAATAAACAGCATAGTAAGTAACACCGTTTGCCATGTCGGTCATCTTTAAGCTTTCGATAGTCTCGGGTTGGGTTGCGTTTTTATCGGTTGACCAGCCAAGGAAGGTGTAAAGCTTGCCATCGTTGCTTATGTAAGACCTGCCATCGCACAAGGGAGTCTCGCCAACGAGCCATTTATCGGTAACGTTCAGCTCGGCGTTGCTCCGATCGGGAACAAAGGTAACGTTCACAACGTCTACCGTATCGAGGATCGTTTCAAACTGATTATCCCACATGAAGTATTGCTCCTGTATCGTGGAGTAATATTCGACTCTGACATCTTTGCCGTCCTCTGAAAAATGCAGCATGGCAACAAGTCCCGTGGGGAAGAGCATTGCATCAACCGCTTGCGGATCTATAAGCATCTCGGTGACTGTATTTCCGTTTTCACCGATGCTCTTTGACATTACTATTTCATCATTTGATATATGCCCCGAGAGCACCAACACGATATTTTCATATTTTGATACAAGCTTATCCCAAATATCGCTTCCGTCGTTACTGTATCCGTAGTTGCTTACACTGTATATGTCGGAGGGATCGAGCTTTGTTCCGTCCTTGTTCAGATATGCATGAGTCGTGATTATTACGTTATGCTTAGGGTGAGTGGCAATTATCTCTCCTGCCCATGCAAGAACCTCATCCGAGGCACCGCAATCAAGGGCGAAGATAATATAATCCACCTCACCTACGGTGAGATATTGATACGTGTTTTCAAGTCCGCTTCCGAAGCTTCCCGAAATTATATCACGGTAGCCGAGCTCATCAAAGGTATTTGTCAGCTTTTCGGCAGTATCGTGATTTCCAACCGCTACCGAGTAAGGAACTTTTCCGTGTAGCTTGCCGATAGCCTGCTTGGCAACTGTCCATTCCGCATCGGCATTCTTCTCGGTTATATCACCGAGTCCCATTACGAATTTTATGTTTTTGCTTTCTATATTGTCAACTATCCAATCGTAAATTACCGACATTTTTTCAGGATAGTAATAGGATATCGACTGTGTATCGCCAACTACCGCAAAGGAGTAAGCGGCATCGAAATCCGAGCTTACGGTGTCTCCGATAAAGTATACGGGAATTATGGCATTGTTGCCGTTTGAACCGAGATCGGTGAGATATTCAGGATGAGTATTTCCGTCAGAGGAGGCACTGTAGTTATATGCAAAGAGCAGAGAATTGCTGTCAAGCTCGGCAGTATCCCTTGCTATTTCTTCCGCTGTGCGCGTGTCTGAATAAAGGGCGCAGGATATAAGCTTGCCCGTAAAGCAATTCGGGTTGTTCTTCTTGAAATCACCGCCGATAGCCCACGTGGAGCAGCATTCCGCGTACGATAATTCGCTGAAAGCTATGGATTGGCGTAAGATGCCGTCAACGTAGCAGTGGATATTGCTTTCGTCTTTGTCCACCGTGATGGCGATATGCGTATACTCTCCCGTGTAAACCGACACACCATCGAAGATGAATTCCTGTACGCTGCCGTTTTCATCAGCCCAAACAAGCTTAGGCTTACCGCCGCTTACGATCTCAAAATTTATGTATCTCTTGTCAATTCCCGCAGTGCCGACTATAACACCGCCGTTCTTTTTCACCAACGGAGAATTCGGGAACCAAACGGTAGCTTCGATCGTAAGAGGCAGCTCGCTCGGAATATTTTCGGTTCTGTATACCTCATCGTACGAAAAATCAAATCCGTCGCTTGCCAGAGAATACCATTCTCCGAGGCTTGGAGCGGATGAGCTTGAATAGCACAGATGATTTTCGTTTGAAGAGTGGTCGCACAGTCTGTCTTTTCCCGATGCTGTCAGCTCGTAAGAAATTATAAGCTCTGCCTCCTCACCGTCAACCTTGAACATGTCCGTTTTGATCTCAGCGGCACTTCTTACATCGGAGAAGGCTTTGACCGAATAAAGCTCCGCATAGTCTCCGTTCAGATATTTGAGAAAGGAGCCGCTGCGGTGATCTCGCCCGATAGCTATATTACCCAGCTTGGTTATATTCGCAAGGCCGCTTATATCTACTTTTTTGTCGGCTTGCTTATACGTACCGTCGGAATAATAATAGTATTCACCGCTGAACGTTTGTTTAAGACTGCCGTTGACGTATGCGTAAGCCTTGTTGTTTTCGGGGTCAAGCGTAACGGCTATATGCGTAAGCTTTCCGTTTCTCAAATCAATTTCGGGGAAATATATCTGAATGGCGTCGGAAGCTGCCGTGCCTTTTTCTTCATCATACAGCCTTATGTACAATTTCGGCACACCGTTTTCGGCTATCTCGAAATTGATAGGAGCATAAGTCTCGTTACCGGCAGCATAGTTTCCGAAAATAGGTCCTATTTGTGTTCCCGACGGAACCTCCGATTTATCCGCAACCTTGACCCATGCCTCAAAGGTAAGTGGCATCGCGGAAAGCGCACTCTGGCTCTCGTAGTAATCCGAGCTTGTAAATTTTATACCGGGCAGCTTGTAGTATTCGTCAAGGCTTGCAT
>CAZTWE010000051.1:0-16915 GCA_964617165.1 uncultured Ruminococcus sp. | reverse complement strand
TTCATTTTTTCTCATTTTTTCTCTGATTTTCATAAATTCTTAATGAGACAGCCTCCCGAACAGACGTTTGTATTTACCGTCATTAAATACTCGCTCGGTATTGCCCCGGTGTCATACCCGCCCTTGCCGTAAAAAATCTTGACAAATGGCAAGCATCGTAAAATCCCGCCTGCTCTGCAATCCCCTCAAGCGTCATATTGCTTTTCAGGAAATTACACACCATAGAGTAGCGCAGGCGCGCGCAATATTCGGATGCACCGCATCCAAAGGCAAGCTTTGATTTTCTTTCAAGCTGTGTGCGGCTGATGCAAAGAATACGGCACATATCCGAGAGCGAAAGCTCCCAAGGCTTATGCTCCGACAGCATCGCCGAAAATTGCTCCACAAAGCGGTTGCTGCTTTCCTCTCTCAAGGACTCCAAAAGATCAATTATCTGACGCTCCGCAGTGTTCACAGCTCTCATGATATTTCCCCTTGTCGGGTTAGTCAAAATGCTCCGCATCTGCTCGATTTCCTCACTTGCCGCATATGCTGTCAGCGGTAGCTTCTTCGCACAAAATCCACCTGTGATGCTCTCTATTTCGGAAAAAAAGCCTCGCGAATCGCATATACACTCCACGTCAACACCGATTTGCTTGTATCCGCTGTGACTATACAGAGAATGTGGGCGACCCGGCGGCAATATCATTATATATCCCGCATCAAGCTCATAGTTTTTTTCGTCAATTCCCACCGTCACAGAACCGTCCATGATGCGATTTACGTGATAAAACGAATGTGTGTGCGCCTCCATTTTGAAGCCCGCGCCCGTGATCATCAGATTTACTTTTGATATCGGGTCGGGAGTTTTGATCCTTATAGATAAATATTCGTCACTTTTCATATCAGCCGCTCCTTTGGTACGATTATACAATAATTTGAACGCGTTGTCAATTGCAATCGCCCGTTTTTTAGATTATAATAGTGACGAAGTCAACCGAATGGAGGGAAAATCCGTGCAAAAGCGAGCTGAAAAGCTACTTGGGGAGTGGTGCGACACGCTTCTTTCTTACCAAGTAAAAACGGGCAATCCTTATACAAATAATGCCCTCTTATGCCCTTCGTGCCACGTCATTCACGGCAGGATTGCCGATATGTGTTTCCCTTTGACTGTGCTTTGGGCAAAAACGCAGGACGAAACGTATCTGGAACAGGCGGATAAGCTTATCGATTGGTCCGAATTCAATTTGAAAACCGAAAGCGGACTATGGTACAATGATGCAGGAAACCGTTGGTTCGGCACCAGTGCTTTTTCTGCAATGTCGATAGGTGATGCTATCTATCATTTCGGTGCCACTCTTCCGCAGAAATACAAAGACAAGTGGATGTCTGTATTCACGCGTATGGCTGATGCCATGGCATCGTTGGACGACAGCTTTCATCCCGTATCAAATTACTATTGCGGCTTTGCCGCACTGCTTGCCTTGGCATGGAAATTGACGGGCAAAATTGCTTACTATGAAAAATCGAAATGGTGGATAGAGCATATCCTCGGGCGTTTTGATGATGACGGTCTTTTATACGGAGAGGGCTATCCTATGGAAGCCGATGACGGCAGCCACACTGTCGATATGGGCTATAACCTCGAAGAATCCTTGCCTCTGTTGCTTCGCTATGCGGATCTGACGGGAGAATATAAGGATTTCTTTCGTGCAAGACTTCGCGATCATCTCATCTTCTTGCTTCCCGACGGCGGTATTGATAACAGCTTCGGATCGCGCCACAACAAGTGGACTTATTGGGGAAGCAGGACAAGTGACGGATTGATAGAGGGGCTTGCCCTCGTATCAGACGAGCCGACGTTTGCCGATGCATGCGAAAGAGTTCTGACTCTGTATGAAAAATGCACGCACGGTGGACTTCTTGCTATGCCGATGGCACACGAAGCAGGCGAGCCGACTTGCTTACACCACACCTTTACGCACGCAAAAGCGTTGGCGGCGTTGATTTGTGCAAAAAATATACCGCCACACGAAAGGTCCGCGCTCCCATGCGAAGCATATTATGGCACAAGGAAATATCAGAACGGCAAATTGGTGCTTATCTCGCACGGTTCATTCCGCGCCACTTTTTCCGCCGTAAAAGCAATGCTTCTGCCCGAGCATGCGGCAAACGGAGGCGGCTCTATGAATTTACTCTATCACAGTAAATACGGTGTCGTTTGCGCTGCCACGAGTGCAAAGTACGTTCCGTCCGAGCCTTTAAATCAACAGTATTTACGCGGCGCCGACCATTCTCCCTGTATGACGGCACAGTTTATTGTAAACGGCAAGATGGGGTGCCTTAACAAGGGTGTTTCTTTATCGGCAAGCGAAGCGGAGGTGATCGCTACCGCATCGGATTGGCAGGCAAAATATACGTTTGGCGAAAATACGCTTGACATTACGCTAAGCTGTCAGAGGGGAGTCTACAATCTTCCTATCGTTTGCAAGAAAAGCAGCCGTGTGACGCTTTCCTGCGACAAGCGTGTCATAGAGATAGACGGAACGCTCAGAATAGAGTCCGATACCCCACTCACCGTTGACTGCGACAAGCGCGTTTTTCATCAGGTAGGCGGGCTCTTATATCTTCCCATATCGGTACCCGTGCTGAAAAAAGCCAAGCTTTCCATCAAGATTTTTTATAGAGAGCATAAATGAAAATGCAACACAGACTCCTCATCCGTGTTGCATTTATATCGGTTGGCATTGGCTAGCCAATACCAACCTGAATTGAATCCGTTTTAAGAGGTATATTTTCCCATATCCATCACCGAAATTATCTCAAATATCGGCTAGCGTTCACTCCTCGTCGGTGCTCGACCACTCCACTTTTGCGGAGCAATCCGAGAGCCATTCGCTATCCCAACCGTCAGGCTGTGCCGATGCGGCAGAGCGGATGACACTAAGATCATAGCAATCGGCAAAAGCGCCTTTTCCGATATAGCTTACGCTCGCGGGGATAAACACGTCGAAAAGGTCTCTGCATCGCGCGAAAGCACCGTCGCCGATAGAGCGAAGCCCCCGCGGCAGTTCTATTCTCGTAAGGAATTTACAGTGTGAAAAGGCATCCGCCGCGATCTCGGTTACAAAATGAGGAATGGCAACACCGCCGCGCAAAGCAATATCGCGGATGTTCTTAACGGCCTGTATCCGAACTCCGTCCTCGATCCATTCGTACTCATAGGATGCCATAAGATTGTAGATTTCCCGTTTTGAAAGCTTTTCGATTGGCTTTTCCTCATAATTGCAAAATTGGCATGCCGTCAATCCCGCTTCAAGCTGCGGCATTCCGCACATAGGGCAAATTTTCATATTCTTCTCCACATGTTTTATTGATTTTTTTGTATAAAGGCTACGAAAAAGATATTTTTCGCGATAAATTTGTTTGCCCAAAAAAACAAAACGGAATCAAAAACAGACCCAAGCATAACAGCACGCATAAAAGCTTGCTTTTCACACTGTTTTCTTTTTTGCTTGTTTTTATAATTCCTTTGTTCCTTGCGCGTATTTTGCCTCGTGGATATTTGCTCCGATAGACGTTCCTGAGCGCAAAAGTTGATTTATCAAAACCGACTCTTTCATATTTGCCTTTATATCTCGGCAAAGAAAAACGATCTGCTTTGCGAACTCCTTGGATTTATCTCTCAAAATACCTTCTGCTATTGTCATCACCTCAAAAATATTATATCATAAAAGTTACGAGTTGTAAAGAGATTTAGTGATATACCGACTTCGTACGTAACCGCCTGAAGCTCCCAATCTAAGGCGGTTAATTGCTTCCTTTGGATTTTCCATCCCATATTACAATTATCTTGTCTGCAATATCAACCGTAAGCTTGTTGCGTACAATTGGTGTGCCTTTTCCATACCGATTATAATTTTGACGAACAATGAGCTCCTGTCAATCATTTTTAATTTTTCGGTATGTCGGGTAAATAAGATAATTTTTAAACTTTTTTGTAAAAATAATTAAAATCCGCTTTGCGTATTTGTAGAAAATCAAGGTCGGGGCACCGTTATGGGAATGCCTCGACCTAGTTTTGTATTATGCCGTCTTACTGCTCTGTAGCCAATACCAACCTAAATTGAACCCGCCTAAAGCGGCGAAAATCCGCGCTATTTCTCGAAAACTCGCTCGCAAAGTTCACACTTGGCTTCGCCCATTTTCAAAAAATATCATCAAATTTTCACCACTTTATGTAAGAATTATTTTAAGAGGGTAGATTTTTCGCAGAAAAAGTCGAAAAAGTGAGGTAATATAAGAATATTGCAAGCTTTTTTGGCGCATTTATGCGGAAAATGTACCTCTTAAAACGGGTTTAATTTAGGTTGGCATTAGCTAAGCTCAAGAATTTCCACCTTTTTCACAAGCAGATCGGAATACTGCACCGAGTGATACCTCGGCACTCCGCTCTCGCATTCCTCAATGCGGAACATGTTCGGATAAACCGCTTTGATAACGGCAGTTACACCGCGCACGGCTATTTTGGGATGAGACGACGTTACGTTTATGTGAATGGTAGGATTTTCGTCGTACAGCCTCTTTACGCGAGCCTTTATCTCTTCTATAGTGTTCATTGCGTCAAATTCTCCTCTCTTTCGGATACCCGGTCAGAGTGCCCGAAGCCTAAGAGAGGCAAGACGAAACATATAGTTTAAACCCACCCGGCTGCCGCAGATGAGAATAGGCTGTACGCTCTCTTTATTTATATTTACAGTACGATTATACCACAAAAAGCCGAATTTTTCAAGAACAAGTCAGCGTTTTTTTGCATTGGATTTTAAATTTCAGCAGTTAGCGAAATATTCTTTCGGTGTCGTTCCGAATTCCTCGCGAAACGCACGGTAAAAGCTTCTCATTGAGCCGAAGCCGCTGTCAATGGCGCACTTTGTGATGCTTCTCTCACCGCTCCGTCGCATAAGAACGGCCTCTCTCAGGCGCAGCATCGTAAGATATTTGCAAAACGGTATGCCGAAGCTTTGGCGAAAGCTTCGTGAAAGATAGCTCGGATTGTAGCCGAATTTCTTTGCGAGCATATCAAGCGTCAGCTCCTCGGCAAAATGCTCGCTTACGTAAATAAGTATTTCTGTGGAAAAGGTGTGCTGCGGCTCGGATGAGCTGCCCTCCAACGTCATTCGGTCGAGTATTGCACCGAGTATCGTGCATACCGCACCGCGGCGAGAAAGCTCGTTTCTGCTTTTGTCAAGCAGAACGTTCATTGCACAAAGAACCGTTTCGTAGGTTGTTCTGTCGTTAATGAAGGGAGAGGGCGTACGCCTGTCTTGACTCAGAGCCAAAAATTCCTGACACATGCCCGTCGGAATTATCAGATATATTGCCTCGGCATCGCTGACGGCACGGTATCCGTGCGCATCGTAGCACAGCGCAACGGAAAGCTCACCCCCGCGAAGCACCTTTCGCTTGTCGTTTATAATTACCTCTATCTCTCCCGAAAGCACAAGGTATATTTCAATGTGTGAATGAAAATTCAGGTACGTATTGTGTGCGGATGTCCTCCCGCAGGTAAGCTCGTTTGCAATTTCACGTTTTAAGTTAAAATTTGCATGCATTATCTTATCTCCGTAAAAAAATGGCACAAAGTTGTCGGGTTTTGGCATGAATTTGACAATTCTTTATTGTAATATAATTGTAATACACACAAAGCTTTTTGTCAAGTGTATTTGCATACATGATTTTTCTAAGAGGTAACGGCATGCTTGCTAAAGAAAAGAATTCTCGCGAATTGAATGAAACAGGGTTGTTTTCAAACAAGGATCTGGTAAAAATCATTCTCCCCTTGATGCTTCAGCAAATACTGAGCGTATTGGTTGGAGCCATAGATACCATGATGGTATCTTATGCGGGAGAGTCGGCGGTTTCGGGCGTTTCGCTTGTAAACTCGCTTGATACGGTGCTTGTGATCTTCTTCACAGCGATGATAGGCGGAGGCTCTATCGTTGTATCTCAGGCACTTGGCAGAAAAAACTATGCTGAGGTAAATGAATCGGCAAAGCAGCTGATTTACATAGCAACTGCCATTGCAACAGTGCTGACGGTAATAGTTATTACATTCAGAAAACCGCTTCTCTCGCTTCTTTTCGGCGGAGCTGAGCCTGACGTTATGGCGAACGCACAAGACTACTTCTTCTTTGTTGCGCTTTCTTTCCCGTTGCTGGCAATCGAGTCGGGCATCTCATCGATTTTCCGCGCGTCGGGCAACACCGCGATATCGCTTGCCGTTTCCATTATACTGAACGTAGTTAATATCATAGGAAACGCAGTTTTAATAATGGGCTTCGATATGGGAGCAAAAGGCGCAGCTATCGCGACTCTCATCGCACGCTTTACGGGAGGCGTGATACTTTTGGTGCTCATTCTTAATAAAAAGCGCAGTATACATATCGAAAATATATTCAGATATAAGCCGGATTTCAAAACAATAAGAAAAATTCTTTACATAGGTGTTCCCAACGGCACAGAGAATGTTATGTTCCAATTCGGCAGACTCCTGACACAGGCACTGATCTCGGGTATGGGAACAGCAGTCATAGCAGCGAATTCCGTTGCGCTCACCCTAGCGAACTTCCAATATACTATAGGTACGGCATGCTCAACGGCAATGATAGCGGTTGTCGGCAGATGTATCGGAGCAGGGGAGACGGGACAGGCAAAACGCTATTCGCGCATCCTGCTCGGCTTGAATTACGTTTCTCTGTGGTTGCTTATTGTCGTGATGACGAGCCTTATCGAGCCGATAATTTCGCTCTACAGTCTGTCGGCTGAGGCATCCGAGCTCGGTAAGCAATTATTCGTTTATCATTCGATCTGCGCTGCCTTGATATGGCCTATCGGATTTATGCTTCCGTCCTCATTCCGCGCTGCGGGAGACGTACACTTTTCACTTGTTGTCTCAATGATTTCAATGTGGATATTCCGTGTTGCGGGCGGCTACGTATTTGCGCTTGAAAGCGTATCCGTGTTCGGTCTTTTCTCATTCCCAGGTCTCGGTATGGGAGCTATGGGAGTTTGGATAGCGATGACGGTGGATTGGGTGTTCCGCGCGGCCTTCTTCCTATGGCGTTACCTCAGCGGCAGGTGGCTGCAAGTCAAAAAACTTTAAAGACCATATAAATTTCGTTCATCTTTATAAATGCTTTGCAAGGAGTGATTTTTGTAAATGAAACTTTACGTAATACGCCATGGAGAGAGCCAAACCAATAAAAATCAGTGTTGGACAGGCTGGCTTGATGCACCGCTTACCGATAAAGGAATTTCCGATGCCGAGGGAGCAAGAGCTATTCTCGCGGACGTGCAATTCGACAAGGTATATTCGAGCGACCTTGTTCGGGCAAGGCGCACAGCCGAGGTTGCACTCGGTATAAGCGAATACGAAACAACTCCGCTCTTGCGCGAAATAAACGTGGGCTCGCTTGCAGGCAAGCCTCTTTCCACGCTTGATGCGGAGCTTAGAAAAATAACCGCTAAAGGCTACGCTGCCATCGGCGGCGAGGACTATTCTCAGCTTCGGGAGAGGGTCAGTGCTTTTATGAAAAGTATTGAGGGCTGCGAGTACGAAAACGTTGCCGCTTTTTCTCATGCAGGCTGGCTTCGTTCTGCTCTTAGCGTGGTTTTAGACGTAAGCGTACCGAGCAAGAATTATCTGTGCAATAATTGCACTGTTGCCATATTTGAATATAAAAATTCGGTCTGGCGGTTGCAGAGCTGGATAAACAAATAACAGAGTAAGATTGCGTGTTATCCCGGGCGGAGAACACGCAGCGATATAAATCCCCGGGGATTTGCGATATTCCCTTCGGGAGCGATATTTGCCTTAGGCAAGCTGCGAGGTATATCGCTACCGAGAGAAACGAGGTCATATCGCATTCGCATAGCGAATATATCGCCAAAAAAAGAGAGGACATTTAGCGTGTTATCCTTAACGGAGAACACGCTAAAACTAAGTTTGCCCTTTGGGCAAGTGAAGTTATCTGCGACACGTGAAGTTCACTTCGTGAGTGAAGTTTCGCCTGACGGCGAAGTGTTGGGCAAACTTAACTTCACTGCGAGCATTTGCGAGCAACTTCACTGTGTGTGGCACAACTTCACTTTCGCTTTTGCGAAAACTTCACAAACAGAAAAAGAGCAGACATACAAGGTTTTAGTCTTGCGTGTTTGCTCTTTCTGTCGTTATAAGGGTTTGGGCTCAGCCCAAATCTGCGTTTGACTGGTCAAATGCGATGCTCGCACTTAGTGAGATTATCAAATTCTCCGCTAAGAACATCACCTATTAGCGTGTTGTCCTCTCTTTTTCCTTTCATAAGGGTTAGGGCTTAGCAATATGGCATCGCCTTTTCCTATTTCTCTTTGCGATATTGTATAGGGGATATTCCGACTGCATGCTTGAAAGCATAGCTGAAATACTCGGAAGACGTGTAGCCCAAAGCTTCGCTTATCTCGTTTACCGAAAGAAAGCTGTTTTTCAGCAATTCCTTGGCATGCTCTATGCGGATGCGACCGCGGTATTCCAATGGCGATACTCCCGTTATCCGCTTGAAAACTCTTAGAAAATGATATTTACTCATATAGCACATGGCAGCGTATTCCTCAAGCGTCAAACGGCTGTCGCAGTATCTGTTCATGTGCTGTACCACACGCGCAATGCTGCTCAGCTGCTTATCGCATGAATCGGTTATCTTGGCATCCTCTCTTTTTATGAGAGAAAGCAGCTGCAAGAGCAGTGAGATGCAAAGCATCTCATAATGCGGCATTTTTTGCAGTGTATGCTCTATTATCTGTTCAAATATCAGGCTGATTTGCTGTGTAGGCTCGGAAAAGTAGACGTGCGAGGTTTGCAGAAGGAGATCATCGGGAAGCTCATCGCACTTGAAATGTACGTAATAAAATTCCGCTACTCTCTCACCGTTATATATGTGATGCTGCTGTTCTCCCGGTCTGAAAAGAACAAATGAACCCGCCTTTGCCGTGATAGCTTCTTTAAAATAAAAGGTTTCCTCTTCCTTGGCAACATAAAAAAGCAACCAATCATCGCGCCCGCTCGGGCGGTATATCTCACGCCCCGGTTTTGCAAAAATATGTCCGCAGCTGACAAGGCGCATACCGGCAAGCCTTTCTTTTCCCTCGGAATAGCTACTGAATATCATAATACCCCCAGCAATATTTCTTAAATGTTTAGCAATTTATTGCATTTGATTTTCTCTATTATAGCATTAAAATATAACTGTGTCAACAATTACCTACAAAACTCGGAGGAATTTATAAATGCCGATAAAGGAAAGCTCTTTTCGCATAGGCTGCGGAAGATATATACAGGGAGAGTGTGTGTTAGCGCAGTGCGGTGCTGAGGTACTGCGCCTCGGTCATGCACCGCTCATCATAGGGGGAAAACGTGCTCTTTCCCTGGTCCAAACACAGCTTGAAGCATCGGTGAGTGCAGCTTGCACGCATTATCGCATAGAGGAGCACCTCGGAACGTGCAACGATGAAAGAGCAAAGGAGCTGGCAGAGCTTGCGGCAAGCGAGAGCCTTGACGTTATCGTCGGCGTAGGCGGCGGTGTTATTATGGACTTCGCTAAGCTTGTAGCCTATTATGCCGCGCTCCCCGTTATCAACGTTCCGACGTCCTCCGCCACCTGCGCGGCATATACACCGCTCAGCGTACGTTATACAAAGGAGGGGCGCACTGTCGGCAGCTTGCATTACGGCTATGAGGTCGATGCGGTCATTTCGGACACGTCCGTAATAGTAAAGCAGCCCCCGAGGCTGTTGCTGGCAGGCGTTTTTGATGCCCTTGCAAAATTTGTTGAGATAAAGCAGCGTTTCCACGGTGAGGGCACAGAGCATCCTTTGGGGCTTGATTGGGCATACACGCTCGCAAAGCAGTCGTATAAGGAGCTTTCGGAAAAAACCGAGGTGTGCCTATCCGATATGCAAAAGGGTGTTGTCAGCCGCGCGGTCGAAGAAACCGTTTTCATGACTATCGCGGTAACGGGAGTTATCAGCGGTATTGCCAGAGGCTCAAACCAAACGGCGCTTGCCCATAAATTTTATGAGCTGACAAGGCGTTTGTATCATGAACAGTCGCGCCCGTATCTTCACGGTGAAATAGTTGGCATAGGACTGCTTTTGCAAAACCGTTTCAACGGTGAGACGGAAAAAAACAGCGAGCTTCTTGATCTTATGCGTAAGTATTCAATGCCATGCCGCATAAGTGACGTTAATATTGAGTGCAACGAAGCTACGTTTGAAAAATACTATGAGGGACTCAAAAACAGCAGTGCTTTAGACCGAGAGAACGTCGGAGAGTGCGAGCGTTTGGATTTGGCACTGAAATATCTTTGGGAGCGTGGATAGCATGAGATGTGATAAGCTTTTTGAAATAATTGACAGCCAAAGCGCACGTTACGTTGACGTGTGGCGGGAATTTTCACTTTTGGAGAGCCCCACTGCCGATAAGGTCAGAGTGGCGGCGGCAGGAAAATACCTTGCCGATATAGCAAGAAATCTAGGCTTTTCCGTGTGCGCGTTCTCGCAGGGTGACGCTGCGGATATGTACTGTATCACAATGAACGCCGAAAGCGATATGGCACCGATAGTATTTTCGGGGCATATTGATACCGTTCATCCCGTGGGCTCATTCGGCACGCCCTCGGTGAAAATAGAGGACGGAAAAATATACGGCCCCGGTGTGATGGATTGCAAGGGCGGCACGGTTGCGGCACTGGCGGCAATGCACGCGCTGAGGGACGTGGGCTTTACCTCGCGCCCGGTAAAGCTCATATTGCAGACCGATGAGGAGACTAACAGCCTGCAAAGCGCAAAAAATACCGTTCGTACCATGATTGAACAGTCGCGCGGTGCGGTTGCCTTTCTGAACTGTGAGAGCATTAAGGATAACACGCTTGTTCTCCGGCGAAAGGGCATATTGCAATTTGAATTTGAAGTTCGCGGCAAGGCTATCCATTCATCGAGGGCTCCCGAGGGGGTAAGTGCCATAGCCGAGGCAGCGCATAAGATAATAGAGCTTGAAAAACTAAAAAACATTGACGGCTTGACCTGCAATTGCGGTATGATATCGGGCGGTACGGCAAAAAATACCGTTGCGGAGGAATGTCGTTTTACCGCGGATATCCGCTTTTCCACAAACGATGAGCTGGAAAACGCTCGCAGGATAGTCGAGGAAATTGCTCGGCACTCATACACCGGTGCCGACTGTACGTTTTCCGAAACCTCACTTCGCCCCGCTATGGTAAAGACAGAGGCGAATTTTGCGCTGCTTGATAGGATAAACGAAATAAATGCCGAAAACGCTCTTCCCCGATTGGAGGCAAGAATGAGCCTTGGCGGCTCTGATGCCGCGTATACGACAGAGGCGGGTATTCCCACGGTGGATTCCATAGGCGTTTCGGGCGATTTTATACACACCCGTCGCGAGTATGGCATAGTTGCATCGTTGGCGGAGGCAACAAAGCGGCTTGCTGCCATTGCATATTGTATATAGGGGGAGTCGGATATGAATAACACGGAAAAAATCATTCTTGATGAAAAAATTATTATGATAGTTCGCGGCGTCGGTACAGAGAAGCTTCCCATGCTTACCGAGGCAATGTGGCGCGGAGGAATACGGCTTATGGAGTGCACCTACGATGCATCGGGCAGAACACCCGATGAGGTTATAGCAGACGGTATTGAGTCCTTGGTGAGGGGATTTTCGGGGAGGATGTGCATAGGCGCGGGAACCGTGCTGAAAAGCAATCAGGTACGACTGACGGGTGCGGCAGGCGGCAGATTTATAATTTCTCCCGATACGAATGAAGATATTATTACGGAAACCAAAAGCAGCGGTCTTATATCAATACCCGGTGCCCTGACTCCGACAGAGGCAATGCACGCCCACCGTGCGGGTGCGGATTTCGTCAAGCTTTTCCCTGTAAGTCAGCTCGGTGCATCCTACGTAAAGGCACTCTCGGCACCCCTTTCGCATATCCGCTTTTTGGCGGTGGGAGGCGTCGGATGCGAAAATTTGCCGTCACTTCTCAGCGCAGGAGCAGTAGGTGTCGGTATCGGCTTGAACGACCGTGACCGAGAGGCAATAGAGCGAAACGATTTCGAACATGTAGAAACAAAATGCCGCAAGCTGACAGAGACCGTCAGAGCGTGGAAAGAGCTATCCTTTCGGGCATAGCGTGTTATCCGCGAAGCGGCAATAATATACCGACAGAAATAAAAACAAGCACAGGCGTGGTCCGTTCTAGGAGGACCGGGGTCGTGCTTGTTTTTCGTTTGATTTTTACCTTAATATCTTTCTTAAATAATCAAGCGCTTCTATAATGTCGCGTGTCTGCTGCTCGCCCGATATCTCGCGCTCAACGATATAGTTGCCACGGTAGCCTATCGCTTGCAGGCGACGTATAACCTCGGGAATATTGGCATCACCCTCACCGACCCTTGCTTGCTTACCGAGGGATTTTCCGTTCGTCGGATAAAATCCGTCCTTTATGTGAGTATCCATTACGTATTTTCCGAACACGGTAATTGCGTCGGCTGAATTTGCCTTTCCGTAGAGCATGAGATTTGCGGTGTCCATATTTATACCGACGTTGTCATACCCAAGCTCATCAATAACACGCAGCAGAACAACGGGTGTTTCCTGACCCGTCTCAAACAGGAAGCAAATGCCCTTACTGCGGCACTCCTCGGCAATATAACGAAGCGTTTGCAAGATCGGTTCGTACTGGGGGTCGTTCATATTTTCAGGCAGGAAACCTGCGTGAGTAGCAATGCGCGGTGCGCCTATCTTTACGGCAAAATCCGCTCCCATAAGTATTTCTGCCGTGCGCATCTCTCTGTATTCCTCGGGAACTATACCTAGCGTTGAGGGACCCTTTGTGAAATTCCACTCGGCAGGGCCTGACCAGCCAACCCAGAGTGTGGATATCTCAACGTCGTACTGCTTGACGGCGGCGCGTATGCGCTCCGCCCATTCGTCGGTATAAAGAGACGTATTCCAGACTGTCAGCTGGCAACATTCGCACCCGATATCTTTTGCCTTTTTAAGCTCTGCATCAATATCGGTTTTTTCAGTCAGTGTGATAAGTGCTCCTATCTTGTTCATAGCTCTTCTCCTTTATTTTACCGTAAACTCACCTATAGTAGTGGTTTCAATATACTCGCCCTTGAAAGCACGCAGCTGTGCCATGTGAGGCTGCTCCAAGTGGATCTTTTGATGTCGTTCGGTTTGCCATGCTTCGATCAGCAGAAGCTCGTTTGCATCTGCCTCGGAATAATAGTAATCATATCTTCCGCAGCCGTCCTCAGCGCGTATTGCAGAGAGAATACCCGTTTCTCTGACGCGCTCGACAAAAGCCTCTCGCTTGTCGGGGTAACATTTAAAAACAACGTAGATAGTATACATTTTTTGTATCTCCTTTTTTGTTCTTTAACATATTATAGCATTTGCTTTACTAAAAATCAATTGTAAGAGCGAATTTCGCAAAATAAATTTACGTAAATTTAATAAGCCCTTGCAAAGAGCATGGATTTATATTAAAATAAGAATACAAGAACAGGAGTCGTATAAGTTATCGGAGGAATATATTATGAGCAAAATAAAAAGCGGCAAGGATATAGCCGCAGCGCTGGACAGTATAAAAGCCACAGGCGGCAGAGTACACCTTGAGGCAGGGACCTACGGGCTTTGTGAAGCTATAGTTATAGACACGCCATCGTCGAAGCTTGAGGGTGACGTCTGGGCATACAATCTTGATCCGAACGGTGTTTTTGAAACGCCCTTTGGCACAAAGCTACGCCTTATGGGGCGAAGCTTTCCCGCTATTTCGGTTGGCGTCAGCATGCCGCCTGCGGGAGCTGTTGTGCGTGATATAGGCATACAAGGAGACGTTGTCGGAATGGATACACGCCCCCTGCTTGATATGAATAATATCTCGGCCTCGGCAGGTCTTTATTTCGGCTCGGAGAGGGTAGATCAAGCAGAATTCTCAAAGATATCCTGCTGCGGACTTTCGGTTGCAGTATGCGCCGGAGGCAATGCGGAGCTTGATGCGTGCACGTTCGAAAAAATAAATATGGACGGCTGCTGTATCGGTGTTTACTATGCTCCGAAATTCTCGTATTACGCACATTTCCGTCATTGCATTGTTGCAGATACGCCCTCGTTCGGCATGCTTTTTGACGGCAGCAAATCAAAGATACACAACATAGATATAACCGACACTCATTTCGTGCGCAACTGCGGATCAAGCCCCATAGACAATGAGGAGCCTGCGGCGGTATACCTGAAAAACATTTCAAACTGTGCCTTTCGGGATAATCTTGTCGATTATCCCGGAGTATTCTGGTATTACGACGAGAATGCCACTAAAAACGAGGAACGCATGATACATAAAAATACGGCTATAGGACTACGAGTTGTCGGCAACAAAAACAGGATTGTTGGTAATACCTTTTCCAATTCCTCGCGCGAATCCGTCCTTATTGAGGGAAACGAAAATATCCTTATGACAAATATAGCTGACGGTGACGTTATTATAGACGGTGAGCGCAATACCGTAAACGGGCTTGTGTTCACGAAGCCCGATGCCCGACTTATCCTGAGGGGCGCGGCAAGGGAAACAACGCTTGTTCTGGGCGTTGATGAAGCGAGAATAGTAAAAGCTTAGGGCTAGCCGTTCATTTCACGTATTTTTTCAAAATCGGTAGCAATTCAGCCACATGATGCTCCATTACACCACCGCATAAAACGACACGGTTGCCGGCTATTTTCGTAGCCGCGTTCACAAAAGGCGCTAAGCTCTGCATTTCAGCTTCAAGAATGAGGGTGGCTTCCCGATCTCCCATGTGACAAACGTCCTCCAGCTTTACACCTAAAGCCATAAGATTTTTAGCTCCCTCAACCATACTATAGCAGCTTGATGCAAGTGCTCTGCCGCTAATTAGTGTTCTCACGCCTTCAGGTCTCCCAGCATCCTGATTAAATTCTGCGCGGAAATACGAAGTGCATCTATATTATCTTCTATCCCCTCAAATTCAATCGAAACGCATCCTTTATATCCCGCTCTGTGCAAAATTCCGAGACTTTGGTATACGGGAACGTCACCGTGACCGAGGATAGTCGGTCGGATAAAGTTACCTGAGCGCGTACGCATCCATCCCTCCCCCGGATTATATACCATTCCGGAGCGGAGAAATACGTCCTTAGCATGTACGTGTACCACCATATCCCTAAGACGTCCGACTGCCACTGCAAGATCCTCGTCGGCACAGATAAAATTACCTATATCGCAAAGCCATTTGTAATTCTTGTGATTAACCTCGGCAAACATTGCCTCAAGACGTGTACTGTCCTGCATGAGAAAGCCGTGGTTTTCAGAGCAAACAACTACACCCTTTTGCATTGCGTACTCCGCTGTGCGGCGAACATACGGTGCAGTATCGCGCACAACGTTCTGCCACACCTTTACGGGATAATTCTTGGGATAGTTAAACGTTATGTCAAAACGCAAGCACGGAATTTGACAGGCTGCGGCAATATCAACATGTCGGCATATACGCGAAACCTCCGCCTCGGGATCTTCACACAAAAAATTGGCAGATGTAGTATAAATCGGAACGTCAAGACCTAAGCCTTTTGCATACTCCGTCAACTTTTTTGCGAAGCTCTCAAGTGTTTCGCCTGTCGGCGCTGAATTGTCAGACAAAACAAGTTCAACGGCATCCATTCCGAATTTTTTGGTTTGGTCAATGGCATCGAACATTGTAAAGTCACTTTGCTGATAAAGCCTATGATAGCTATAAGTGCTGATACAAGTTTTCATAATCTTTTCTCCTTAGACAAGAGTTACTAAAAATATACGTCACGTCCCTCACGTGCGGGTTTATATATAGCGTCGAGAATTCTTTTCATGGTGATTGCCCGATCGATAGGATAACGGGTATTCCTCTCACCGTTTTGAATACAATCAACAAAATGGCGAAGCTCCGCTTTTTTAATCTTTGAAAATGCAGAAGCACTTACGCGAACAGGCTTAGGGCATCCCATCAGATACCATGCGCTGTCAATTCTGTGCACACCTATATCGTAAATAGGGCTCCGCTGCTATATCCCTGTCGGTAAACCAGCCGCCGGGGGCGCCTCTGCGGCGCAAATAAGCTACTCTTGCATAATAAACTTCGCCAAGCTCGCCCTTGTCAAACAATTCTTTGACATACATATTCATAGTCTGAAAACGGTTAGGCACTGCGAGCAAGAAGGTAACGTCTGCTTTCTCAATACTGTGCTTCAATTTAAGCATATCCTCCGCATTTGTTGCCGGAGGCTTCTCACACATCACGTGCTTGCCCGCTTCGACTGCTTCAATACAGCACGGTACGTGTGCCGTATTCCAAACACAGATGTCCACCGCATCAATGTCCGCCGATGCAAGCATTTCCGTAAGGCTGCCGTAATATGCGGGGATACCGTATTCCTCTGCGGTTTTTCGTGCCTTTTCGATATCAATGTCGCAAACTGCAACAAGCTCGGCATTTTCAACTTTTTTGTATGCAGGTAAATGCGCTGTATGAGCAATATTGCCTGCTCCAACCAAACCGATTTTTACTTTTTTTCATTCCTCAAAATCTCCTTGTATTTCGGATTGCAATTTCATTATACAACACGTTTTACGGCTTGTCAATCACGTTCAATTTGAATTCAACCTCAAAAATTCAACCACAGCTTGAAT
Source organism: uncultured Ruminococcus sp. (assembly GCA_964617165.1). Classification (GTDB taxonomy): domain Bacteria; phylum Bacillota; class Clostridia; order Oscillospirales; family CAG-272; genus UBA1740. Next base: position 137 of record CAZTWE010000051.1, on the reverse strand, counting down.
TGCTTAAAACGATATTTGACGTGTATTCTTCCGTATTGCCGAATTTCCTTTTATTCGGCCATAAGAAAAAGCAGTCCTTTTCAGAACTGCTTTATGGCTCCCCGAACTGGGCTCGAACCAGTGACATCATGATTAAC
>CAZTWE010000050.1:0-16958 GCA_964617165.1 uncultured Ruminococcus sp. | reverse complement strand
TAAGCTGTCTCTGGTGAAGAGCGCAGTTGCCGGAAACACGTCTGGGGAGGATCTTAGCGCGCTCGGAGATGAATTTTCTGAGCTTTGCGATATCCTTGTAATCGATCTCGTTTACCTTATCCTGGCAGAAGATGCAAACTTTCTTTCTTCTGTGCATAGGGCGGAATGCGGGACGCTGTGTATCGTTTCTATCCATTAGAATAGTCCATAACCTTTCCGACTCACGATTTCAATATTGCTCCCATCGCAGTGAGTCTTGTGAGGGAGAGGACAGATATGACTCCCGATCTTATATAATTAGAAAGGAAGATCTCCGTCACTGGGAAGTTCTTCGAAATTAGCACTGCCTGTACTGTTGTATGCAGGTGCTCCGTATGCATCGGGGGTATAGCCTGCACCGCCTGACTGAGCAGGAGCGGAGCCGCTCTGTGCCGCGGAGGTAACAAACGAAACCTCATCGGCAACAACCTCTGTTGCATATCTCTTTTGACCCTGGTTATCTGTCCAAGTTCTTGTTTGAAGCTGACCGCAAACAAGTATAGGATTGCCCTTCTTGAAATAGCGGCTGACAAATTCAGCGCTCTGACGCCATGTAACAATGTTGATGAAATCAACGTTCTGCTGACCCTGCTCGGGCTTAGCAAAGCGGCGGTTTACTGCGATAGAGAAGCTACATACAGATATGCCGGCGGCAGTCTGCTTGAGTTCGGGATCCGCAGTCATGTTACCTATAAGGATAACCTTGTTGAAACTTGCCATTTTATGCCTCCATTAAAATCTTAAAATTACTCTTCTGTTGCTTCAGCTGCAACTGCAACCTCTTCAACGGAAACCTCTTCAGCAGCAGCTGAAGCAGCCTTAACTTCCTTAGCTGTAGTCATGTAGCGGATAATACCCTCGGTAATACCGAATACACGCGTAAGCTCACGGGGGAAGTCAGGTTCGCTCTTGAAGTTAACGAGAACATAATATCCTTCAGTGATGTAGTTGATAGGATATGCAAGTCTGCGCTTGCCCCACTCGTTGACAGTAACATCGGACGCATTGTCGCTGATAAGAGCAACAAACTTGTCCCTAAGTGCAGCGTAACCGTCTTCAGCAACGTTGCCGCTTACTACAAAGAGTGTCTCGTAAGAACAAATCTTCTTTTCCATTTGAATTTTTACCTCCTTATGGTCATTAGGCAATTCGATCCGAATTGCAAGGAGCCGAATCACTTCGATTCGCACCGATATAGTATTTTATCACAAGTATTGTAGTTTGTCAAGGGATTTGAAAATTTTATTTAACTATTTTATTTAACTATTTTGATTTTGATTTTTATCCGGAATGTAGCAAAGTATATCCTGAACTTCGCAATCTAAAAACGTGCACAAATCGTTTAAAGTAACTGTGCTTATGGGTTTGTTATGCTTTAGTCTATCTATCAGGCTTCTGCTTACCCCGAATTGATTGATTAACTTGTAGGTGGTTATATTTTTTCTCTTCATAGTTTCATAAAGGGGACTGTAAGAAATCATAATTCAATCTCCATTTAATTTTTGGTACAATTTGATTTTAAATTATACTTCACATATTGACAATTGTCGATAAATAGAGTATAATTTATTCAAATACCCGAGCGGAGCTTTTACAAAAGTACTTTTGTTGTATGAAAACATCCGCGGAGTGTAAAATAGGAGGAAATTTATATGATTTTTAGAAAAAGTACGTTCGAGACGAACGATGACACGAAAAAGTGCACTGAGTGTAATACACCCGACAGTATTGCTTCGGACGCACAAACGGAGTCCTGTGAAACAGGTTATTTCAAGGAATTGCTTACAAAATTCAAAATCCGATCTATTTTTGAAGATAGCGAGCCGAGAACAATGATTGAAAAGCAGCTTTCAAATAAGTATTTTGCTTTTATGATTACAGTTTTAATTTCGCTCATTTTTTGGATAAGCAAAATATTTTCATTTGAAATTGCCTTTTTTGAGGATACGGAAATTATAAAGATTTCAGCATCACTGCCGGATATATTATCGATTTATCCGTTGCTCCAACTCATGTGAGAGGTAACTTCAAACGATGATTACAGTGAACTGATATCAATTCTTAATACGATGAAATTCTTTTGGACGATTGCAACCCTGCTTTTGATAGCTTGTGCGGTTATCGCATTTATATCATTGCTGAGAAGAAACGTTACTAACAGAATTCTTAGCTTTGCTACGTTGATCTCCTTAATAACTGCCCTTGCTATATTTGCTTTGGAATTTCTTTTTATAGGAATTTTCGTTGCTTCGGTAAAAGAGGAGCTTTATGTGTTCAATTTTGGATTAACTTTCACGGGAGTTCTTTCAATAGCATTGTTCGTCGCTTCACTTGTTCTGATTATCAAAATCAGAAAACAGATAGAAATGGGAAGAAAGATCATGGCTTATCTGGTTTCGTGAGGTGTGCTGTAAATGATAAAAAGGGTATTAGCACTGTTTTTGATTGCAGTATTTTTCTCGTTGATGCTATGCGCGTGCGATTTCTTAGATTTATTTGCAGAAAGTGATGAAACAAAAATCGAAAACCGAATACAAACCTTTGTCAGCGACTATAACAGCGGTGACGTTGAAGCGGTGATGGCATCAATGACTAAAAGGACAAGAAGAATTTTAGAATCAACTTTCGGTATATTGGGCTCAATCAGCGGATACGACGTCAAAGAGCTGTTCGTATACGGTTTTTCGCTGGGTGTTTTAACTTCGGAGGGAGATTACCTGTTTTTGGAGATTGTCGACATAGAGGTTTCTGAAGATAGTAAAAAGGCTGATGCCAACGTCGTTATAAAAATGGATGGAAGCGATACCGGAGCAGCCGTTTTCAAAATGAAGTATGAAAACGACGGATGGTATATTGACGATATAAAAGATCGGGAATAAAAAATACGGGCTGAGTCAAGCTTAATTTGAATGCATGACTCAGCCTTTTATTATGTAAAAATGTAATTTTGTGTAGCTTTGCAAAGGACGCTGTAGCTTCAAAATATTTGCGTAAATTCAAACTCCGACGTTAAGATTTTATGACCTTTTTGTCGGTAAAGCTTGATACCTTTTCGATCCATTGCTTTATTTGATCTTCGGTAGGTAGCGTTAAGCCCGAAAGCGGATAATCTTTTCCTAACGCCTTTGCTTTGCCTTTTCCGAGATTATGGTATGGCTCGATATCTATACGCTCTACCGAGTTAAGCTCGTTTGCGAGTCTTGCGATGCCTTCAAAATGCTCGTCTCTGTCATTGTACCCGGGAATTATAGGGCATCTGAGGATTATTTTTGCACCGTTTTGATTTAAGAGCTTGAGATTTTCCAAAATCAAAGAATTGTCCTTACCCGTGTACTGCTTGTGCAGCTCGGAATTTGTCTCTTTGACGTCAAATAGAACGAGATCGGTAAAGGGAAGTATGCTTTCGATTATATCCGAGTTAGCATATCCCGAGGTCTCAATTGCGGTGTGAATATTTTTTTCTTTTGCTTTTTTGAAAAGCTCAAGAACGAACGTGGGGTGCATAAGCGGCTCACCGCCTGAAACGGTTAAACCGCCACCCGAATTTTCGTAGAAGCTTTTATCCCTTAAAACTTTTTCGATAACCTCGTCCACGCTCATTTCCATACCGGAAATTTCAATAGCACCTGAACATTCTGCCGCGCATTTTCTACAGAAAATGCATCTTTTTCTATCAACCGAGTGCAAATTATCACTTCCGAATGAATGAAGCTGTAACGGGCAAGCCGATACGCATTCACCGCAGCCGATGCACTTTTTCGGATATATCATAATTTCGGGCCTCGGAGATTTTGATTCGGGATTATGGCACCAGAGGCAATTAAGCGGACAACCTTTAAAAAACACCGTAGTACGTATTCCGGGGCCGTCATGAAGCGAGAAACGTTGGATATCAAAAATTATAGCTTTTGCTTCTTTCATACCTATTACCCCGTGTGGCGAATACGGCAGATAATTTCGTCTTGAAGCTCAGGCTCAAGATTGACAAATCTCGCAGAATATCCGCCTACTCTTACCATAAGATAATCGTATTTTTCGGGATTTTTCTTAGCGTCGATAAGCTCCTCAACGGGTGTTGTATTGCCTTGGAATATCTGACCGCCTTTCTCCATAAACGTTTTCAAAACGGCTTTTACAATCGACTCGTTTGCTATCGAGGCATCAAAGTCCCACATGGTAGAAGCACCGCCCGATAATTTATCAAACGTGATTTTGCCGCAGGAATTTATTGCCGCACTTATACCTTCTCTCATTGAAGATGAGGCAGGGCCGATTCCTTGGGCTACGTACCAGTGCGAATTTCTTCCGTCAGCCGATGCTCCGAGTACGCTTGCCGCACGGGGTGCATATCTGAATGTCAGAATAACCGGCTTTCCGCGTCCGCCCCATCTCGTTCGATAGCTTAAATACATATCGGAAAAATCTTCTATAACGCGTTTTGCCATTGCATCCGCTTCATCGTTATCCATTCCGTATTTTGCGATTTTGCGAAGCTTGGCTTGAAGCCTTTCATATCCCTTAAAATCTGCCTTGAGAGCGGAAATCAGCTCTTCGGAGGTGCATATCTTTTCATCAAAAACAGCTTTTTTTATTGCAAAAAGAGAATCCGCAACGTTTGGAAGTCCGAGGTGAGTACCGCCGTAATCGTGATATTTGACACCGCCTGCGTGCATATTTCTTCCTCTTTCAAGGCAGTCGTCAAGCATACTTGATATGAGATATGACGGTCTGTTTCTTTCGGCTAATTCGCTGTAAATATCCTGCTCCTTTAAGAAAATATGAGTAATTCTTTTAGCTTCATTTATAAAATCATTATAGAAGCTTTCAAAATCAGAGTAACCCATAAGTCCCATTTCGGATTTAAAGCAGGTGTACTCTTGCCCTGTGAGAAGGCATCTTCCGCCCGTTATCATAAGTTCAAGCATTTTCGGCGTATTTTGCCAACCGATATAAAGGAAATCCGACGTCATACCTTGAATTCCGACCTCCATGCAACCGCCGCAGGCATACTCAACAGCATCTCTGTATGGAACTCCGTTTTTGATAAGCGCACCGATGATTGCAGGATCGTAGAGTATCTGAGCTCTGTTATTGCCGGAGAGCATAAATTTAACGCATAAGTCAACGAGCTCCTCGGGTGGATTTTCGGGAAGTCTTACGTAAATCGAAGGGTGAGTTATATTCAAATCTATTATGGATTCAATCATTATGTAGGTAAGGGGATTAACTGCGGAGCATCCGTTAGGATAAGTTCCGCCAACAACTATTGCCTCTACCCATCCGTCCATAGTGTGTATTCTTTCGTCGATCCTAAGGAACAGCTCGTCGATTATTTCTTTTGCTTTTTCAAGTGTACATCTTCCTGCCTTAATATCTCTTTCAAGATATGGCCAAAGATAATAATCAAGCCTACCGGGACCGTTACCGCCAAATGGATTTTCGCGCATAACGACTATGTGCTGCATAAAGAAGGATTGCACCGCTTCTTCAAAGGTTTGGGCAGGGAAGCGAGGCACTTTTTTCATACGTTCCGCAAGCTCAGAATTACCGAGTGCCTCATAAGCTCCGATATGCTTATCGTTAAATGCCTGCATAGCGTCAAGCATTATGATAACGCCCTCGTAGAACTCCTTTGCTACCTCGTCCTTTGCATGTTCAAGGGCATCCTTGAATATAGCCTTATATCCCTCCGTGCCGTGAGTAAGAATTCTATCGAAAAACCACGTGATATGTCCTCTTGCACTTCTTGAAATGAGCTGATTTCTGAACAGCTCCCAAGCTTTTGGATACTCTGCTTCAAAGAGCCTTGTGCCTTCGCTTAAATAGTCAAGCTCGGGGCAGCTCTCGTTTACGGCAGCTTCCTTTGTGTAGTATATTCTACCGCCGAGTCTGTCATCCCCGTATGCGAAAACCTCTTGATTTTCTATAGCGTACGCCATAGCTCTTGCAAGCTTTTTTGCATGAGGCAGATTTTCAAATTCGTTTAGAGCGGAAGAGTGGTAATCTGAATTGAAATGGGTATTCATGCTAGCTCTTGCGCGCTCTTTTGATTTTACTTGAAGTATTCTTATTCTTTCGGATATCAAAAAATCACCCCCGATGTGTTTGTTAATTATTTCATTTTTATAAAAATATCGCTACATCTTGATTTTATCATAAAAATGTGTTATTATCTATGTATAATTATGCCTAAAAAAATGTAAATTTGAGTCAAGGGAGCGTTTTATATGAATAGGCTCGGAAAAAATAGTCTCTATTATTTCGGTAACGACAGTACGTTCAGAAACGATATGGATAATACACATTTTTTCGTTATGGAAAACTATAGTATAGGCATGCATAAGCAAGGATTTTTTGAGATAAATATCGTAACGCGCGGTAAAGGCGTTCACTATATTGAAGAAAATGAGATCGACGCAGAGGTTGGAGACGTATTTATAATACCTCCTGAGATAGAGCACGGTTATATCGGCGATAAAGGCTTCGACGTATATCATATCCTCATTAACAATAAATTCGTGCAAAAGAATTTGACAGAGCTTCAAATGATTCCCGGCTTTATTTCGCTTTTCAGCGTTGAGCCTATGATGAGAGCGAGTACAGCAAGATCACTTCACCTGAAGCTGGCGAAAGAGCAATTCGATGATATTTTTGAAATTCTTGATAAAATGAAGGCGTACAGAGGATATACGACTCCTTCAAACGCACTGATAGCAACGGGCGTTTTGCTCATAGTTATAACAAAGCTGTGCGGTATATATGCCGAGAATATCGAAAACGGTAAATCAAGCCCCGAGGTTAGTGATAATGCGTTTATGAAGTCTATAGCATTTATTCATGAAAAATACCATGAAAAGCTTGAGATAAACGCTCTGGCTGAGATCGCACATTTATCAAGGAGCACTTATATCCGAAAATTCATAAAAGTATGTAAAATGCCGCCGCTTGAATATATAACGGCAAAGCGAATTGAGGTTGCCGAGGCAATGCTTAAAAACACAAGCTTTTCCGTTGTGGATATTGCGTTCAAAACGGGATTTTACGATGCTTCGCATTTCTCAAAGGTATTTATAGCAAAAAACGGCATGTCACCCGCCGTTTACAGAAAAATGAATTCCAAGGATTATAATACACAAAACTATGGAGAGAAGATGTATGAAAGCACTAAAAGAGAAAGCTTATGCAAAAATAAATCTTTATCTTGACGTACTTTGCAAACGAGAGGACGGATTTCACAACATAAAAACCGTTATGCATTCTGTTTCGCTTTGCGATGAGGTAACGGTTGCCCTCAGCCCTGCGAGATCAAGTACAATTAAGCTTTCTGTTGAGGGCAACGTCTATATACCGTCGGACGGTAAAAATCTTGCATACAAAGCCGCATCGCTGTTTTTGGAGAAACTCGGCATTTATGCCAACGTGAATATTAAGCTTGTAAAAAAAATACCTGTTGCAGCAGGGCTTGCAGGAGGCTCATCGGATGCCGCCGCAGTGCTTCGTGCTATGAACAGGCTGTATAAACGCCCCCTTACGCTTGCCGCGCTTTGTAAGCTCGGAGCAGAGCTTGGAAGTGACGTTCCGTATTGTATAATGGGAAAAACCGCGATCTGCGAGGGCAGGGGAGAGCTGATAACGCCTATTTCAACGAATATACGTCTGTATACCGTAATAGCTACCGCAAACGAGTACGTTTCAACCCCGGCGGCATATTCAGCGCTTGACCGTCATTATTCGGATTTTGACGGTACTGTAAAAACGGGCGGCGAGGAGCATTATGCGCATCTTATTCGCGGCTTGAATTGCGGTCGGCTTGCCCCCGAGGGGATTTTCAACGTATTTGAAGCATCGGTTCTTCCGTCTTGTCCCCATGCGACCGAAATAAAGCAAAAGATGCTTGAATTCGGTGCCGTGTGTGCAATGATGAGCGGGAGTGGGCCGTCGGTTTTCGGAATTTTCGAAAATAAAAGCAAAGCACAAATGGCAGCCGCGCGCCTTTTGGAGCTTGGCTATAGCTCGTATTGCTCCGAAAGCTGCTGAGGATAGATTTATTAAGAACATAAAAACGGAATTAGCATGTTCACTGTTGAGAATAACACGCTAATTCCGTTTTTATATTTACAATATTTTGGGAAATTCTTCTGCCACTGCAAGGTAGTCCTTGGCTAACGGAATAAGGTCGTCTAATATGTATGCATCATAGCCGTTTGTAAGTTTAAGAATTGCCTCCGACAACGCTTTTCCGATCGCGTTCATTGAGTCAATCAACGCGTCGTAGTTGCTATCCGCCCATTCCGCCTTTTCGATGTCTTTTTTTAAGGCGCGGTATTTTTCAAGCTGTTTTTTGAAAAAATACAAAATCTCATCGCGTTCGGTTTCTAACGCTTTAATATCTATTTGTATCATATCTTCTCCCAATGTATCATTCGGTTTTTGTCAATGATCGTACCGTCCTCTTGTACCACAAGCTGATAACCGAGCTCTTTCATTTTTGCATTAAAAGCCTATTAAAAGCCTTTCCGCCGAATATGGCTCATTTTTCGGATTTTTGATTGACAAGCAACGAATTTCATGTTATAATATCTTATTAAGGCGTGTACCTGTTTTTAGGAAGGGGGGATAATTATGGTTTATAACGACAGCTATGATGATTTTTGGGACGTAGCAAAGCTTGTTCCCAAGAAAAAAAGCGTATCAAAGCCCTTTTCAACCACCCCAAAAACCGCAGACGTGGTGATAGACGAGCCGCGAGGTGACAAAAATGCCGAAGCTGTGGACGGTAAGCTGAATTTTGATGCTTACAGAGCTGAGACGTCGTCTCCCGTAGACAGTGCCGCGCGCAGCTATACTCCGAAAGGTATGCACCTGATCACCCGTGTGACGATAAAGCCGTCGATAGACAGATTTGATTTTTACGATACCTTCCGCAAAGCCGCGCTCATCTATTACGACTATAAATGCCCCAAGTGCGAATTTACGCCATTTTACTCATATAAGCCCCAGTATTCGCAAATGACAACAGCGCAAAAGAAGTATTATTTTTATTGGAGGGACGAGCTTCGTCGCGGAAATTATATCAAAACCGATTATTCATACGTTTATCTCTACGCATACGAAATACTCAACCTTCCCGATAAAATAAGCGGTGAGGCTGGGCTCGCCATGCTGTGTGACGTATGGTGTGCGTACCGTCGCGACCTGCCGCGCATAGACGTGAATTTTTCCGCATGGGTGCAGGACTATTGTCTGGTTTGGGAGCTTGGATGTCCGTTTGATAAAATACGTCACTTCCTCTTCGATATACTTAATGTCTCCGCCTTCAAGGAATTTTATCTTTCCGAAAGAGAGGGAGCCGCTGCGTGCTCCGCGATGCTTGCATATCTTTCGGATTACGATTGGCGGCGCGGTAAGTATGCATGCGGTGAAAATGCGGAAATGTACAAATCTCACCTTGAAGCGGTGATGCAAAGAGTGCTGAGGGTGCTTTTGAGTGACGATGCCGCCGTGGGAAGCGAGATATCAAAGCTGAGCCGTGCCGCCTTTCCGGGGTCGCTTTGCACTCATTCGGTGAAATGCAACCTTGAAATAGAGTATTATGCGATATCCAATTCACCGAAGCTTCGCGCTGCGGTAACAGCGGCACTGAAATACACCGAAAACAAGCTCCGCGCCCTGATAGGCGTAAAGAGCAGACTTGCCGTGAAAGACTTGCCCGACGTGCTCCGTGGTGTAATAGACAAATATTTTGCCTCGGCAATCGAGACTGCAAAGCGTGCGCGTGAGCGTGCGAACGCCCCCGAGTACGAACGGCTTTACGATGCTCCCGATGCCGAACGCGAGCTATCGTTTGCCGATGCAATTGAAATAGAGCGCGCATCGTGGAAAACAACGGCAAGGCTCGTTGAGGGCAGTGAGGAATATGCCGAGGATGCCGCCTGCGAGCCGCAAGGGGAACAAACGGTCCCCGGCGGTGCAGACGAGAGGGAAGTCACGGATGATAAATACGGTCTTACCGAAGAGGAGCTTGCATTTTTGCGTGCGGCTCTTGTGGCTGATGCCGAGGAAGAAAAGCGCATCTGCCGCGAATGTGGGGTGCTGCCCGACAGTATGGCGGATAGGATAAACGAAGCCTTTTTCGATAATTTCGGTGACGTTGTTTTGGAGTCTGCCGAGGAGGGCTTTGAAGTTATAGAGGATTATTACGAGGAGATAACGAAATGGCTGAAATAAATGCGGAAGTAAAAATTCCGCGCAGAATTCTTAACACGCTCCTGACCTCTCTTGCCGCAGGCGTTGTGCCGAGAATAGGCGCACCGTATATAGCGATAGGAAGAGAAGAGGAGATAGGCACCCTGCTTGACAATCTTGATGACGTTGAAGCGGGCGGTGCGGCATGCCGCTTTCTTATAGGGCGGTACGGAAGCGGTAAAAGCTTCCTCATACAGCTTATCAGAGGCAGAGCCCTGGAGCGCGGATTTATATGTGCCGATGCAGACCTCTCGCCTGAGCGCAGATTGACAGGGGGCAGCGGTGCAGGGCTTGCAACCTACCGCGAGCTTATGACGAATATGGCGAGCAAAGCCTCGCCGGACGGGGGCGCGCTCCCCACAATACTCTCGCGCCATTATGCACGCCTGCAAGCGGAGCTCAGCGCGGAGGGGATAACACCCGACAGCGATAGGTTTGAAGCTGAGCTTAAAAACCGTGTTATAGCAATGCTCTCGGAGCTTGAGGGAGACGTTGGCGGCTTTGATTTTGCGCGTGTTCTCGGAGAATACTACACTGCAACCGTTCATGACGATATAGAGAAAAAAACCGCCTGCCAAAGATGGCTCCGCGGTGAATTCTCCAATAAAACCGAAGCGAATTCCGCCCTCGGATTTCGCGTAAGCACGGTTATTGACGATGATAATTGGTACGGCTTCATAAAGCTTTTCGCGCTTCTTTCCGTGAAGCTCGGTTACAGCGGATTTATAGTGTTTATCGACGAATGTGTAAACCTCTATAAAATTCCCAACCGCATATCGCGAGAGGCGAATTATGAAAAGCTTCTTGCAATATTCAACGACACTCTTCAGGGGAAAGCGAAAAGCCTTGGAGTTATCTTTGGCGGCACACCGCAGTTTTTGGAGGACACAAGGCGAGGACTTTTCAGCTATGATGCACTGAAAAGCAGATTGCAGGATTCAAGATTTGCCACAGCGGGAGGCTATCACAATCTTTCCTCGCCCGTCATAAGGCTGAGAACGCTCTCGGGCAGCGAGCTGTTGGCTCTTGTGAAAAGACTTACAAATCTCTATGCTATGAGAGACGGTGCCGAGCCGCTTGTTACCGATAAAGAAATAGAGGAATTCGTTGCCCTCGCAAGATCGCGCGCAGGGGCTGACGAGATGCTCACACCGAGAGAGATAATCCGCGATTTTCTCTCATTCCTCAACGTTCTTCGCGATAACAAAGGGGTTACCTTTGCCGAGCTTGTTCGAAGCGTGGGCTTTGGTGAGCGGGCTGAAAACACCGATGATACGAGCGGTGAGGACGATACACCGCCTGCCGGTGCCGGTGGCGCAAAAACGGTAAATTTGTTTGATATAGACATTTAATTAGAGGCAGAAATGAGAAAGGAGAAGAGAACGTGTCAAGAGCAGACGATATATTTTCACGCTTTCCGGACTTCATAAAGGAATATATCTACACACGCGGCTGGACAGAGCTGCGCGATATACAGATGGCGGCGGCAGAGATCATACTCGGAACGGATAAAAATCTTCTCCTTTCCTCGTCCACCGCATCGGGAAAGACAGAGGCGGCATTCTTCCCGATAATTGCGGATATAGTGAATGACCCCGATGCCGAAAGCTCGGTATCGGTACTCTATATCGCTCCTCTGAAATCACTGATAAACGATCAGTTTTACCGCCTTGAAGAGCTGCTAGATATGTCGGGCATCGAGGTAACCCATTGGCACGGTGACGTTGGGCTTTCGCATAAAACGAAGCTCTTGAAAAATCCGTCGGGAATTTTACAGATAACGCCCGAGTCACTTGAATCCATGCTCATACGCCGTGCGAACGATATACCGCGCATATTCGGCTCTCTCCGATACGTAGTAATAGACGAAATACACGCAATGATAGGTGCGGACAGGGGAAATCAGATACTCTGTCAGCTCTCCCGTATAGCGCGCCTTATAGGCTACGCTCCGAGGCGTGTAGGTCTTAGTGCAACGGTGGGAGACGTAGAGCTTGCCGCGAATTGGCTCGGCTCGGGCAGCGGCAGAGAGACCGCAGCCCCCATCCCCCCCGCCTCAAAGCTGCGTTGGAGGCTCGGTGCCGAGCATTTTTATATACAAAACCCGAACGAGATACAAACGAAATCTCCCTCACACGCGGCGGCACCTGCCGAGGAGCGAGGCGGTCAGGCATCGCTTGATCCGGGCTATGAATTTCTTTATGATTCTGTATTCGGAAAAAAAGCTCTTGTTTTTTCAAATTCGCGAGAAGAGACAGAGTACGTTACCGCAACTCTGCGGCAGATAGCGAAAGCCAGGGGAGACGACGACGTGTTCCTCATTCACCATGGCAATCTCTCAGCATCACTGCGCGAGGATGCCGAGCTGAAAATGAAGGACGAAACGGTTTCGCGCGCCGTCACCTGTGCTACGGTGACAATGGAGCTTGGAATTGATATAGGCAGGCTGGAGCGCGTATGTCAGGTAGGCTCTCCAACCACTGTTTCGGGCTTTTTACAAAGGCTTGGTCGCTCGGGCAGGCGAGGCACGCCCCCCGAAATGATAATGCTGTTCCGCGAGGAAATTCCATTGCCAAACGCACCGTTGCCCGAGATAATTCCGTGGGAGCTGCTTCGCGGCATCGGAATAGTGGAGCTTTATTCCTCGGAGAGATTTATTGAGCCTCCGAGCTTCAAAAAAATGCCAATGAGCCTTGCGTTTCATCAAACGCTGAGTTTGCTTGCCTCAGGCGGCGAGCTTTCTCCTAAGGAGCTTGCCTCGCGCATACTCTCAATGCCCCCGATGAAAAATATAAGCAAGGAAGCGTACAGAACTCTGCTTGTAAGCATGATAAACAATGAATATCTTGAGCTTACCGAGGAAAGAAATCTCATTGTCGGGCTTGCGGGAGAGCGTATAATAAACAGCTTCAAGTTTTACGCAGTGTTCAAGGACAGCGAGGACTTTACCGTAAGGTGTGACAGCGAGGAAATAGGTACGATAACAACACCGCCCCCCGTTGGCGATCGCTTTGCGCTTGCAGGCAGAGTGTGGGAAGTCACCGAGGTGGATATTCAGCGAAAGCTGATATTCGTTAAGCGTGTTGACGGAAAAATGGAGGTCTCATGGCCGGGAGACGGTGGAGAGATACACACCAAGCTCCTTGTTGCCATGCGTGACGTTCTGTTTAATAACAAGTCCTACGCATTTCTTTGCGATAACGCGCGAGAGCGGCTTGAAAACGCACGCAGAGTGGCGCAGAATTCGAAAATGGACGATAATATGCTTGTATATCTCGGCGGTCAGAGCTACGTGCTGTTCCCATGGCTCGGAACGAGATCGTTCAGAACGCTGAAGAGATTTTTGCAGAAGTACGCCTCGGAGCTTGGCATATCCGATATTCAGTCCGAGAGCTGTTACTATATAAAATTCAAAGCGCGCGAGGATGCGGGTAAGAGCTTTTTAATTGCAGTGCGGGATATTTTGGAGCGTGATGGGCTTGATACAGCCGAGCTTGTGAGAGACGGTGAGTGTCCCGTATTCGATAAATACGATGAATTTATCCCTCCCGAGCTTTTGCGTGAAGCCTTTGCCGAGGACAGGCTCCTTGCCGATGAAGTAATTTTGAGATTTGGGTGAATTATGATATACGATCTTCTTGCACCGTTTTACGATAGCTATAACGGTGATATAAACTACACCGCATGGGCGGATTTCATTGAAAAGATAATATCGCGCGACTATACCGCAGGCAAGCCCGAGCTTGTGCTTGACCTCGGCTGCGGTACGGGCAGCATGACCTTGCAGCTTGCCGAGCGCGGATATGATATGACGGGAATTGATTATTCCTGTGAAATGCTGGATATAGCAAGAAACAGAGCCTCCCTGTGCGGATTTGGAGATAAAATACTCTGGCTGTGTCAGGATATGCGTGAGTTTGAGCTTTACGGAACTGTTGACGTTGCGGTCTGCTGCCTTGACGGTATCAATCACCTGACCTCGCTCGGGGATCTTGACAAATGCCTCTCGCTCGTCCATAACTATCTTATCCCCGACGGACTTTTTATATTTGACGTAAACGGAAAATACAAGTTTGAGAACGTCTATTCCGACAGAGCGTATGCAATGGAGGAGGGAAATGCTCTTTGCCTGTGGCAGAACTATTATAACGGCAAAACTGGGCTTTGCGACTTTTACATAACGCTCTTTGTTTCGGGTAAGGACGGACGGTATGACCGTTATGACGAGATACAAAGGGAAAAAATGTACACTCTGCGAATGATAAAAAATGCCCTGAAGAGAAATTCCCTTGAATTTATAGGAGCATATTCGGACTTTGATTTTTCCGAAGCCTCCGACTCCGATGAGCGTATATACGTAGTTGCAAGATGTAAGAAAGGTGCGAAATAAGTATGCAGGAAAAAATGATATCGACAATAACAAGAGGTATGACGAGGGACGGCTCCGCGCGCGTGCTTGTCATAAATTCCACGGCAATGGTGAACGAGATGCTGAGGGTGCATAAAACAGCACCCACGGCAACCGCTGCCCTCGGCAGGCTTGTGACAGCGGCATCCATGATAGGCACAATGCTTCCCGAAGCTGACGATACTGTAACGCTTGGCTTTAATACGAACGGTAAAATACAAAAGCTTCTTGCCGTTGCGGATTATTACGGAAACGTAAAGAGCTATATAGATGCCCCGGGAGCAGATCTGCCGATAAGGCTTGACGGTAAGCTTGACGTAGGCGGAGCGCTCGGCTGCGGTACGTTCTACATGATACGTGACGTTGGCGGAAAAGAGCCGCAAAGCGGAACGATAGAGCTTGTATCGGGAGAGATAGCGGAGGATATCGCGACCTATTTTGCAAAGAGTGAGCAGATACCTACAGTGCTCTCGCTCGGTGTTCTTGTTGGCACCGATTATACCTGCCGTGCCGCAGGCGGTGTCCTTATTCAGCTTCTGCCTTTCCCCGATGAAAAAACCGTTGACATTATAGAGCGCAATGCGGCTGACCTTGCCAATATATCAAGGCTCTTTGACAAAGGACTCACTAACGAAGAAATCATAAATATAGCAATGAGGGATATTCCTTTCGACCCGTTTGATACTATTGAGGTCGAATACCGTTGCGATTGCTCTCGCGAGAGAATGAGAAAGAAGATACGCGCCCTCAGTGCCTCTGAGATACGCGATATGCTTGACGAGGAGGAGCGCGAGGGAAAAGAACGCTCCCTGACTGCCGTTTGCCACTTCTGTGGCTCAAGCTATACCTTTACCGAAAAAGACTTAATTGGGTAATTCTGCCCAAAAATAATCATCATTTTTGAGAAATAGGAGATTTTGACATGACAAAATGCAATGCTGTTGTAGGGCAGTCGGGAGGACCGACATCCGCTATAAACGCAACTCTTGTAGGCGTTATAAAAGGCTGTGCCGAAGCTAAATCGGCAGGCAAGATAGGAACTCTTTTCGGAATGAGAAACGGTATCGAGGGCTTGCTTGATGAGCGGCTTTGCGATCTTGGCGAGCACTTTTTTGACTCTGAGTGGCTTGATACACTCGCGCAAACTCCTGCGGCAGCTCTCGGCTCTTGCAGAAAAAAGCTAGGCTCTTTCGTTGAGGATGCCGCAACCTACGAAAAGCTTCTCGGAATATTCGCAAAATACGACGTACACTATTTCTTTTATATCGGCGGCAACGACTCTATGGATACCGTGCATAAGCTTTCCGAATATGCAAAAAGCTGTGATTACGACCTCAAAGTGGTGGGTATTCCCAAAACAATAGACAACGATCTTGAAGCTACCGACCATACTCCCGGGTTTGGCTCTGCGGCAAAATTCGTTGCGGCAACCGTAAAAGAAATAATGAGGGATATCAACGTTTACACCGTTAAGGCGGTAACGATAGTTGAAATAATGGGAAGAGATGCGGGTTGGCTCACGGCGGCAGCCGCCCTGCCGTCTGCTATATCGGGTGAGACCGCACCTCTCATCTATCTGCCTGAGCGCACGTTTGACGTGGAGGAATTTGTCACCTCCGTAAAATCGGCAATGGAAAAAAATCCTGCGGTACTGGTATGCGCCTCGGAGGGAATACGCCTTGCAAACGGTGAATACGTTGGCAGCAGCGGTCAATCGGGCACGGTTGACGTTTTCGGACATAAATATCTCTCGGGTACGAGCAAAGTGCTTGAGGGAATAATAAAAGAGCGTCTTGGCTGTAAGGTACGCTCTGTTGAGCTGAGCCTGCCGCAACGCTGCGCGGCTCATATCGCATCTGCAACCGATATTTCCGAGTCTGTAGGTGTCGGCATGGCTGCCGTTGACCTTGCACTTTCGAACAACACGGGCGTTATGGCAACCATAGAAAGAGCGAATACCGAAAATTATTCCGTAAGCTATCGCATGGCGGATATCGGCAGCATAGCAAACGCGATAAAAACCGTTCCTCAAGCTTATATAAATGAAGCCGGAAACGGTGTTACCGATGAATGTATAGAATACCTCTTGCCCCTTATCGGGGGCGAGGTAAACGTTAAATACGAGTGCGGATTGCCGAAGCACGTTGTGATTTAACCCCGTTCGTTATTTTAGCGCGCGAGCCGCACTGCCGTATATGCAGTCATAAAAGTGGCAATGAAAAAATCAAAGTAAGCTTTCCACATTTCCACATTGTGCAATCTGTAC
>CAZTWE010000049.1:0-17033 GCA_964617165.1 uncultured Ruminococcus sp. | reverse complement strand
CCGTATCTTTCGGAAAGTACGGAAAGAGTAGCGGATATTTTCTTTTCAAGCTTTGAAATCTCCTTCGGGAATACAATTTCTAAATTTAACGGTAAAACTACTTGACTTCTATCTCTCATTCTTGTATAATTATCTCGCTTTCTTGTGGATTTTTTGTAGCAATTAAATTATACAATAAAGCAAGCGACAGCTCAATACCTTTTGGTAAAAAGCTGCCGCTTTTTTCTTTTTCAGACTATCTTAATGAGACAGCCCCTTATTATTAGTTATTTGTATCTGAGTTTGAATCGTTATTATCGTTATTATCGGTATTATCCGAATTATCAACGGGAGCGTCAGCATCGGTCGTGTCACCTTCAGCATCAGCATCAAGATTTAAGGGACCGTCGGCACCTTCTATCTCAACGTTGTTCAAAGTACCGTTCTGCATATCTCTGAAGAAGCTATCAAGCATATCCGTGCCTTGTGCATTGCGCTTTGGTTCCTCCTCACGGCGCCTTTCCTCCTCAGCACGCTTATTGTTCTCGTGAGCGGTTTTGTTTTCTTCCTCACTCTTGCGTGCGCGCTCCTTTGCGATATTTTCGATATCCTCAACGGTGGGATTTTCCGCTTCCATACAAGCTTTAAACTGATCTTCATCCATAAACTCGTATTTAAGCAGGAACTGTGCAACAAAATGCAATTTGTCAATATGCTCTGTGAGATATTCCTTACATCTTGCGTAAGCATTAGCTATGATATTTCTTATCTCATCGTCGATCTCAGCAGCTGTTTTTTCGGAATATCCCTGCCCTGATGAGAAATCTCTGCCGAGGAATACTTCGTGCGAGCCGTGGTCGGAGCCGTAAAGCACTGTACCGAGTTTTTCGCTCATTCCATAGCGTGTAACCATATTTCTCGCAATATTTGTAGCTTGCTGTATATCGTTTGATGCTCCTGTGGAAATATCATCAAGCACAAGCTCTTCGGCAACTCTTCCGCCAAGCGAGAGAACTATATGATCTATCATTTCGTTCTTAGAAGACGTCATTCTGTCCTCTGTGGGAACGGTTATAGTTACACCGCCTGCCGAACCTGCGGGAATTATAGTGATATGCTTTACAGGATCGGTATATTTACAGAAATATGATGCAACAGCGTGGCCGGCTTCGTGGTATGCACAGAGCTTATTATCAGCCTCTGTTCTTACCTTGCCCTTTTTCTGAGGTCCGAGAAGCATCTTCATATACGATGCCTCAATTTCCTCCATGCCGATCAGAGCTTTGTTCTTTTTAGCTGCAAGGAGTGCTGCCTCATTAAGAAGATTTGCGAGCTCAGCGCCTGTAAATCCAATAGTTGTCTGCGCGATCTTGCGAAGATCAACGCTTGCCTCAAGAGGCTTATTGCGGCAGTGAACCTTAAGAATAGCTTCTCTGCCCTTGATATCGGGATAATTTACGGTAACAGTTCTGTCAAAACGACCGGGGCGCAGAAGCGCTGGGTCAAGAATATCGGGGCGGTTGGTTGCCGCAATAACTATTACACCGGAATTTGTTCCAAAACCGTCCATTTCAACAAGCAGCTGGTTTAGCGTTTGCTCTCTTTCATCGTGACCGCCGCCAAGTCCTGCACCTCTGTGCCTACCGACCGCATCTATCTCGTCGATAAATATGATGCTTGCAGGCGTTCTGCGCGCATTGTCGAACAAGTCTCTAACTCGTGACGCACCTACACCTACGTAAAGCTCAACAAAATCAGAACCCGATATCGAGAAGAACGGTACTCCCGCTTCTCCCGCAACTGCCTTTGCGAGCAAAGTTTTACCTGTGCCGGGAGGGCCTACGAGAAGCACACCGCGAGGAATTCTCGCACCGAGCTTTACGTATTTTGTGGGGTCCTTCAAAAATTCAACTACCTCTTCAAGCTCTGCCTTCTCTTCATCAGCACCCGCAACGTCGGCAAACTTTACAGTGTTATGCTCTCCTGTAACCTTGGCTTTGGATTTTCCAAATGAGTTGATCTTGCCCGTTCCGCCCATTCCGCGCATCATGAAGAAGTAGAATACTATGAAAATAACGGGTAGGATCAAATAAGGAAGATATAACTGATACCAAGGCGTTTCAGCGGGCACCTGATAGTTGTACGTTTTGAGGTTTTTATATACCTTTCCGTTTTCGTCAATTCCCTCGTAATTTCTGAGCGCCAGCTGATTTATCTGATCAAGCTGGAAATTATAGCTGAGATTAAAGGTATGAGTTTCTGTTTTGTTTTTCCCTGTAGCGGCATCGACCTCATATACAAAGTTCCCCTCGGCATCAAGCTCGGGATTTCCGTCAGCATCGCGCTTTACAACCAACGCTACGACCGACATTTTCAGTTTTCCGTCTACATCAAATGATGTTACGAGGTCATTGTTGAAGAGTTCTACAAGATCACTGTACAGGAATTCTTCTTCTTTCTTTAAAGTGGAGGTGAAGATAGAAACCGATACAATGATTATAGCAAAGATCGCAACAATCAAAATAATGTTTTTAATATTTGCCTTCATCTAAGAATTTCCAAGCCTTTCTAATATACATTACTCCGTTACAACGGATTTCTTTTTTTGTAAATGCTTATCCATAGGTGCTTATTATTATCCGAGATCCCGTCGCACCTGACGCCGAAGCCGGGGATCCAAATGATACCGCTGTCATCACATATAATTGGAATACGGTCACGCTCTGTTTCACGTATCTTCCTATCGCAAAACAGCTTTTTTACGCGACGCCTGATGCCACCGTAAAAGTAAGCGTCTCCCGCTTTTCTTGTACGAACACACAACTTCCCAAATATTATAGCAGAATAAAGATCCGCTTGTATTGAAAAATTGTAAACATTTGAAGAAAAATCTGTATTTTTATCGTTTGAAACGGCAATTCCGATACCTAACTCAGGAATTTCATTGAAACCATAGTTTAAAACGATTTCATCCATTGTCAAATGCTCCCGCGGCTTTGTCGCATCCACATATGCAGTGAATTTATCCGAAAAGAATGATACACCGCCGGGAAGATCTACTCTGAATGAATTGTTTTTTGAAATGAGCCCTATGATCTTCTCAATGTGTACTTGCTCAGGCATTGCATTCGTTTGGCTTTGTATCATTATTGACACTACACGTGATAGAATCGCAGGAGACAACGCGGAAAGATCATGTACCGATATCTTGCCGTCATCGCTATGTGAAAGAATAAATTCCTTTGCGGTGTTTGAAAGATATTCCGCATCCGCGGACAAATTTTTTATGACGCGAGAAATCGCTTTTTCCGGTGACGGTGAGAGCTTGCACAATCGCGGCAAAATCTCATGTCTTATATAGTTTCTCGTATATTCAACTGAAAAATTCGTCTTATCCGTAACAAAAGGAATTTTTGCGTCCGTAAGGAGCTGTGTTATATCTGATTTAGGAATGAATATCAACGGGCGAAAAATGTTGTCACGCGTGGGAGAAATTCCGCAAAGTCCTTTTAAGCCTGATCCTCTCATTAAATTAAATATAAGGGTTTCGGCATTATCGGTTGCGTTGTGCGCAATGGCTATAGAACCGAGATTGGAGCTTTTATCGATATGTTCATTAAAGGCTTCATATCTAACGTCTCTTGCGACCTCTTCAAGTCCTCGTTTGCGCTCACACGAAATTTTGGGAACGTCGATACGGTATGACTCGAAATCTATTTCAAGTGCCTCGCAGAATTCTCGTGAGAACTCCTCATCCGAATCGGCATCCGTGCCCCGTATCATGTGATTTATGTGAATTGCTTTTAATTTAAAATTTTGCTCTTTTTGTAATTTTCTAAAGAAAATCAGCAGCAGAACGGAATCCGCTCCACCTGAAAAGCCAACAAGAACTCCGCTCTTGATATATGATTCCATCGAGAAATCAAAAATAGCTTTATTTATAAGTGATGCGGTTTGCCTGCCGTGCTCTGTGTTGAAAAGATTGTCGCAGGCACATAAAAGCTCGTTTCTGTCAATCAACTTTTTCTGTCTTCCTCTAACGTTCTGAATTTGGTGAACTGACCGATCCAGCCCATTTTTACGTTACCGACCGAGCCGTGTCTGTTCTTTGCGATTATGACCTCTGCGGTGTTTGCGGTGTCTTCAAGCGGTGCATCACTTTCCTTTTCTGTGGTAGCGCCTATATCCTTATAATATGTGTCTCTGTACAGGAACATAACAATATCTGCATCCTGCTCAATAGATCCCGAATCTCTGAGATCGGCAAGCGTAGGTCGCTTATTTGTAACTCCGCGAGCTTCGGTTCCACGGTTAAGCTGTGCGCAACAAACGATCGGAACGCCAAAGTCTTTGGCCATTATTTTCAGATTTCGTGAAATTTCTCCAACCTGTTGAGCTCTGTTATCCACATTGGTTGATGACTGCATAAGACCGATGTAATCAATTACCACAAGACCCAGATTTTGCACTCTGCGCAGCTTTGAACGCATTTCGGTTACGCCTATTTGTGATGTATCGTCAACGTAAATATCGCATCCTGACAGCTCCGCTATAACACCTGCGATGTTCTCCCAATCCTCAGTGGAAAGCACGCCCGAACGCAGGCTCTGAGAGTCAACCATAGCTTCACTTGATATAACTCTTGTTACAAGCTGCTCACACGACATCTCAAGAGAGAAAATGGCAACCGATTTTTTTGTCTTTTTTGCAACGTTGGTTGCAATATTCAATGCAAATGAGGTCTTACCCATACCGGGACGCGCACCGACTATTATAAAATCGCCTTTTCCCATTTCTATGAGCTTTTCATCAAGTCCCGAAAAACCGGTCTTAGTTCCCTTCTTTTCGTTTCTTTGCTCGGTGCTCATTTCAAGCTCCTCATAGACCGTATGAAGAATATCGCTTATATGTCGGAGCTCTTTTGTATCGTTGTTATTGGATATGTCGAATATCTTTTGCTCTGCGGAATCAATTATTGTTCTTACAGGCAGAGCTTCCTCGTAAGCATCGCGGTTGATCTCATCGCACGCATTGATAAGGCGGCGAAGCGTCGACTTATCCTTAACTATTTTTGCGTAGTCCTTGACGTTTGCCGCAGATGGTACAGACTCAGCCAATAAAAGTATATACTGTATTCCGCCGGCCTGATCTCTGTATCCTGATTCCACGAGTGCATTTGCGAGTGTTACGGGATCTATAGTTTTGCTTTCAGTATACATTTTTGTCAGCGATATATAGATATGCTTATGCTCGTCGAGATAGAAATCCTCCGCGATAAGCATTCCACCCACGGAGTCGAACGCCTCAGGCTTTCTGATAATAGAGCCGAGAAACGCCTGTTCCGCTTCAATCGATATGGGCATTTTATTGACATTCAAACCGTTGTCTTCCATAGCCTCTCCTATACTGATGTTTAATGGATATTTTATTCGTGCACAAGTACGCTGAACGTAGCTACGACCTCAGGATGCACCTTTATCTCCACCGTGTATTTTCCATAAGCCTTGATGCTGTCTTTAAGATTAATTTTTCTCTTGTCAAGCGTCACTCCGATAAGCTTAGAAAGCTCCTCGGCAATGTCCTTTGCAGTAACGGAGCCATATAATCTTCCATCCTGCCCGTGCCCCATCTTTATCTTGACTTCCTTGTCCTTTATCTTTTCTGCAAGCTCAACAGCAGCCTTTTTATCCTCTGCTATTTTATATTGCTTCGCTTCTTCCTTTCCGCGAAGCTCGTTTTCAGCCTTTGCATCGGCAGGAATTGCCTTTTTTTGCGGGAAAAGGAAATTTCTTGCGTATCCGTCGGAAACGTTTATTATCTGATCCTTTTTTCCTTGTCCCTTAACGTCGCAAAGCAAAATTACTTTCATGTTTTTTCTCCTCTTAAAGTTTAAATAATAATATCCTTATTAGTGTTCAAATACTCATCTATACTTTCTTTCAGGGTTTCAAGCACGGCGGTAATGGATTCTGATTTGATCTGTGCTCCGGCAATGTCAAAATGACCACCGCCTTTCAGCTTCTCAAGTATGAGCTGAACGTTGATCTTACCGTTTGATCTTCCCGATATGTGTATCTGCTCTCCGATGCTTACAAGCGTAAACGCGGCTTCAACGTCTTTGAGCGTGAGCATCTTATCGGCAGCCTTGGATGCGATAACGCGATAGGTTTCATCCGTATCTCCCTCGCAGGAAGATATCGCGATGTTACCGCGGTAAACCGTTATGGCAGTATGGAATCTTGCTTCCTTTGCAAGATCCTTGGGATCGATCTTGAACAGATCGTAAACGTCGGAGGGGCTTGCACCTGCACCGCGCAGATATTGAGCAGCTCCGAACGTTCTTGTGCCGGTGTTCCTTGTGAACTGCTTTGTATCGAGAAGTATGCCTGCAAGCAGGAAGTCCGCCTCCTGCTTCGCTATGTTATTGGACGTAACGACCGCTTCAAGCATTTCTGCAAGAAGCTCGCAGGTACTTGATGCAGAGGGTTCGATGTAGGAAAGTCCTACGGTTTCGGGCATGACGTTTGTTTTTCTGTGGTGATCTATTATTACAACGTCTTTCACGCGCTTGGCAATATCTGAAAACTGCGCACGCTCAAGTGTATTGTGATCAACAAGCACGACAAGCGTATCAGGTCCTACGAGGTCAAACGCCTCAGCGCTGTCAACGAATATATGCTCATATCCCTCGCAACTCTGCATAATGTCAACGCAAGGATGTATATTGGCATCTCTCATATCCACCGCAACGTTTACCTTTATTCCAAGGAGCATAGCAAGCCTTACGACACCGACCGATGCACCGAAGGAATCGAAATCTCCGTACTTATGCCCCATAACGATAACATTGTCTGCTCTTGCCATGGTTGCGTTAAGTTGATTTGCAAAGGTTCTGGAACGAACGTTTGATCTCTTGTAAAGCGATTTTGTTCTTCCACCGTAATATTCTATCCTATCCTCAGTCTTATAGACGACCTGATCGCCTCCTCGTTGAAGAGCCATATCTATAGCTTCCCTTGCTGCATTCTCTCGGTCCTTAAGAGTTCCGGGAACTCTCGATACACCGATAGATGCTGTGATAGAAACACCGTCACCTACTCTGCTGTTACGTATCTTGTCAAGTATTTCAAAACGTTTTTCTATACATTCATCAAGCTTTGAGGATTCAAAAAGCATAATATATTTATCGTTATCGTAGGATTTAACTATGCCGTTCATGGAATCTGCCCATTCCTTGAGCGTATCATCCACGGATGAAACCGCATCGCGGAATTTCTCGTGGACGTACTGTAGGATATCTTCCACATTATCTATTGCAATATATGCAACGGCAACTCTCTCATCGGAATATCTTTTCTGAGTATCAGAAAGTGTTGTAATATCCGAAAGCATCGCAAGATACAAACCGTCTTTGCTGTTTGATATCTCAAAGCTCTCTATCGTATATATTCTTTCAAACAGCTCTACGGGAGAGCCGTTCATGTGCTCTTTTGAAATGGGCTTATCAAACACGGTAACTATATTGCTGCCAATGTAATTTCCGTGACTGTCAGCAATATCGTGCATAGCCTCATTATACCAAAGAACCGTGCCGTATGAATCTATGACCATAACGGGAGAGGTAGAATTTTTAAAAACAAGACTTCCGTTTTCCGAGAGAAGCTCCTGCACACTTTCAACGGGGGCGCTCTCTATATACTTTGCGTGATGCATAGCAATGAGTGCAACAGCCAGCAAATACAGCAAAGAAACAGCTATTGCGATAAATACAGAGTCTATTTCCGTAAATTCGCGCAGCAGTGCATATACAGCTATCGCAAGGGGGCAAAGCACTACGCAAATTATAAGCTGCGTTCTTGAGGCAAACGGAATGTGCCTGCGTTCATTTTTGTTGTCCATAAAAGCTCCTATTTAAAATTGATAGGTATCCTGATGAAATTATTATTTTATTTCGCTTGTGGGGTGCACTGAAATGACAAACCACGCACCGAGATATGAAATCACTTGTATCGCCACACCCGGAGCTATAAGAAATGCCGCTGCAAGAATGAAAATAAATGTTGTTCTTCTTGCAAACATTTCGCTGAGTACTGAGGCGTACCTGAATCCTACGTAGAAGAACACTGCCATTAAGATTTCCGATGTATTTATCAGTGCTATTGCAAACGTTCCGCTCAGGCTGAGAAACGCTGTAACTATCGATACTGCAACGTACGTATATGCAAGCATTTTTGACGGAAGAAAATGAGCAAAGCTTTTCAGAATTCCGTTTTTACATTCTCTTAGAGAAATTGCCGTAAAAAGCTTGATAGCTATACCCGAAATTGCAAACGCAGCTATGGCGAATATTGCGACAAGCAGACTTACTACGGTATCGAAGTATTGCGCTACCGTTTCCGTAGTGATAACCGAGCCGATTTTCCCGTTAATTTGATTTGAGACGTTATTGCTTGCCTCGAAGCTCTCGATAACATATTCGCGAAGCATATTAACGGCATCGCGATAATATCCTGCTACGTCTGACAGTGCGAAGCTTCCGATTTCGGATGCAGCCGAAAGATAAAGCGAGATAACAAAGAAAATAAAAGCAGTAACGCTCATGTAGATAGCACATTCGCCCTTACTGAGCCCAAAACGGTATGATAATGCCAATATTAAAGCCAGAAGCACAAATTCGATGAAAACAAACGAACACCATCCTCCGACGATAACGGCAATTACAATAACCGATAACGGTATCAGAAATGACAGAATTCTTTTTTCAGGCTTTTCGAATATGAACAGTGCCGCACAAAATGCCACGGCAAACGGCAGCACAAGCTCGCCTATAAGGCAGTAAGCCATTCCGGAAACGAAAGTCAGCGCGGAAAGCACCAGCATAAGCTTCGGATATTTGCCTGCATCATTTAGTTCTCGTATCATTAAAAAACTCCAAATTTACAAAAAGATAAAGGTATACCAATACAGTATAGCACAAAAGCGGTGAAAAGTAAATAATAATTATTGATTTTATTTTAATAATTTGAAAATTATATGCCGATTCCCTGTTTTTAATACACATAAAGACCTATTTTTTTAAAGTTATTATTGAAAATATCCTCAGAATGTTGTACAATAAGTGATGTACAATCAAAAAGGAGGTCGCTATGAATTATCTGGACAGGTCTGTAACGTCTCTCAAAGGCGTTGGTACAGCAAGAGCACTTCAGCTTGCAAAGCTGGGCATAAATACGATACGTGATCTTATATACTTTTTTCCGCGTGCTTATGAAAAGCGCGGAAATATATACGCACTGTCCGACGTTCCTACCGACGTTCCCTGCTCTGCCATTCTTACAGTAGCCACAGCTGTGCGCAGCACCCGCATAAAAAACCGCCTTACAATTTCCAAATTCAAGGCTTTTGATTATAGCGGTGCTGTCGAGATCGTCTTTTTTAATTCACCGTTTGTAAAAGATATATTCACCGTTGGCACAACCTTCAGATTTTTCGGAAAATTCTCTTTTTCAAAAAAACAGCTTCAGCTTGTAAGCCCCAAATACGAACCTTATTTGGAAACGGTACCCTTGCCCGACTTCGTGCCTGTATATCATCTTACCGAAGGGCTGTCCTCCAAGATGCTTGATAAGCTTGTGCTTTCGGTAATCGATGAAGCGGTAGCCAACATCAAGGATCCGCTTCCCGAAGCTATCCGCTTGGCAAACAATCTACCGACACTTGCTTACGCAATAAAAAATGCACATTTTCCAAGAGATGAAGCCTCACTTTCCGGCGCAATGTCCCGTCTTGCTTTCGATGAGATGCTTGTGTTCGGATTGGGAGTCGCATTGCAGTCGCATCACAAAAGAAAAGGCGGAGGCATCAAATTTTCTCCATGCTCTCTGGAACCCTTGACAAAACTTTTAGCCTATGAATTAACAAAGGATCAAAAGAACGTAATAAACGACGTATACAGAGATACAGTCATAGGCAACGACAAAGGAGAGGTTTCTCCTATGGCAAGGATAGTTGTCGGTGACGTAGGCTCCGGAAAAACGGTATGTGCATCCGCTGCTATGTATATTGCTGCAAGCTCCGGATATCAGTCGGCACTTATGGTTCCGACTGAGATATTGGCACGTCAGCATTTTGCTGATATGAAAAGTCTTTTTTCCAAGCTTGGAATTACCGTTGAGCTTTTGCTCGGCAGCACCGCCGCAAAGGAGAAAAAACGAATATACGATTCGATCCTCTGCGGAGAAACCGATATAATCATAGGAACTCACGCGCTGATATCTGATAAGGTCACATTCAAATCGCTGGGGCTTGTAATAACGGATGAACAACATCGTTTTGGAGTTGTTCAACGCGCGATACTCAAAGATAAGGGCGAACGTGCGCATCTTCTGGTAATGAGCGCAACGCCTATACCGCGTACTTTGGCACTCACAATGTACGGTGATCTTGATATCTCCCGAATTAAAGAAATGCCCAAAGGCAGAATGCGTGTTGATACATTTGCGGTTGATGAAAGCTATCGCGAAAGATTGAAAGACTTCATAAAAAAGCAGGTTGCACTCGGAGGTCAATGCTATATTGTTTGTCCGGCAATTGAACAAGAGGATGCAGACGAGGGATACTATTCCCCGAAGTCAATCTCTTCGCCGTTTTCTGAGAACGATGATATTCGCTGCAAATATGCTGTAGAGTATGCAGAAAATTTGCAAAGAGAACTTCCGGAACTGCGTATAGAATGCTTACATGGAAAAATGAAATCAGCCGAAAAATATGAAAAAATGGCAGGATTTGCACGTGGAGAAACGGACGTCCTTGTATCTACCACTGTTATAGAAATAGGTGTAAACGTTCCTAATGCATCGCTTATGATCGTTGAAAATGCAGAGCGTTTCGGCCTCTCGCAGCTACATCAGCTGAGAGGTAGAGTCGGACGTGGCACAAGAAAGTCTTATTGCGTTCTCGTGTCAGACAATAAAACCGATAAGGCAAGTGCGCGTCTTGAGATAATGAGGACTGTCTATGATGGATACGAAATTGCTGAGCGAGATCTTATGCTCCGCGGTCCCGGAGATTTCTTTTTTTCGAATTCATCAGATAATTTTAGGCAGAGTGGCGGTTTTTCGTTTAAATTTGCCAAGCTTTGCGATGACAGCAGATTGTTTGAGTCAGCTTTTTCAACCGCTAAATCAATCATAGAAGCCGATCCTTTACTCAAGCTTGCGGAACATGCCGATCTGAGGGTATCCGTCAACAGTATAATCGATCAGAATTCATCCAATATATCTTAACATCTATTCAAGGAGATAACAATGATCAATCAGCCTCTTGCAGACAAGCTTCGCCCACGCTCATTTGACGAAATAGCAGGTCAGGCGCATCTTGTCGGTAAAAACGGAATTTTGAGAAAGCTTACGGAAAACGGCAGAATTCCAAATATGATATTTTACGGTCCTCCGGGTACCGGGAAGACCACTATAGCCAATATAATTGCAAAAGCTTCGGATATGCAGCTTTATAAACTGAATGCAACTACTGCTTCGTTGGCAGACGTCAAAGAGGTTATTGCATCAAGCGAGAACATGTTTTCCGGCAACGGTACGCTCCTGTATCTCGATGAAATTCAGTATTTCAACAAAAAGCAGCAACAGTCATTGCTTGAATTTATGGAGAACGGCAAAATAACGCTCATAGCATCAACTACGGAAAATCCGTACTATTGTGTCTACAAAGCACTTCTCTCCCGTTCATCGGTATTTGAATTCAAATCCGTCAAGGGAGTAGAATGTGTTCCTACGTTGCAGCGTGCCGTCAAGCTTTTAAACGACGAGTTTGATACTGACAAATCCGTTACGGATGAAATACTGCTCTCCATTGCCAATACCGCGGCGGGTGACGTCAGAATGAGCATAGGCATACTCGAAAATGCCTTTTACATTTCGGGTGACGTTATAACAGAAGAGTGCGTAAAGGATCTTTTACCCGCTATATCGGGGCATTTTGATAGAGACGGTGACGTTCACTACGATCTTTTGTCCTGTTTGCAAAAATCCATTCGCGGCTCCGATCCCGATGCCGCTGTCTTTTATTTGGCAAAGCTGTTGGCTATGGGAGATTTGTTGTCTGTATCCAGGCGTTTAAAGGTCATAGCAAGTGAGGATATCGGCTGTGCATATCCTATGGCGGGCGTAATAACTCACGCGCTTTGCGAAAGCGCAAAAGAAATCGGTCTGCCTGAAGCTGCATTACCTCTTGCCAACGCGGTTTGTATTCTTGCTACCGCACCAAAATCAAATTCAGCATATCTTGCCTATCATGCAGCATGCGAGGATATGAATTTGGGAAAGGGCTCGGAAATCCCCGAGCACCTGAGAAGTCCTTTGTTCAAGGGCTATAAATATCCTCATGATTTTTCCGGACATTACGTTGAGCAGCAATATTTACCGTCAGATCTGGACGGTAAAAAATATTACGTTTTCGGTAATAACAAGACAGAGCAAGCGGCAAAGACGTATTTCGATTTCATAAAAAACGGCGGCGGGAAACACTAGAATTGGCGTTTGCCATATCTTATATTTTCTACCAAATTTTCTAAAAATTTTCTAAAATTCGCTAAATCTTGACAAAATCGTTCGAATGTGTTACAATGAACATATATAATCTCTTTGGAGAACAAGTATTATGATATATCACTTTATTCTTAATCCTATGTCGGGCAAGAATTTAAATCAAGCTAAGCGATCTGTTGCCGAAATGACGGATAAAATAAGGACGGCTTGTCAGAAAAGGCAGCTGAGCTATAGAATCTATTACACTGTCAGTGTCGGTGATGCAACGGAATACGTGCGCTCAATGGTCAAGAGCACGCAGGACAGGCAAAGATTTATTTGCGTCGGCGGTGACGGAACTATAAACGAGATGGTAAACAGCGCTCCGTGCGAGCCTAATATCGAGTTTGGTGTTATTCCTCACGGTTCGGGGAACGATTTCGTCAGAAACTTTACAGATAAAGATCTGTTTTCTGATATTGATGCCCAGCTTGACGGTGAAACCGTTTCTTTGGACCTCATCAAGGTCAATGACTATTATTGCGCTAATATGGTCAATATAGGCTTTGACTGCTCCGTAGTAAAGGAAGCCGCTCGCTTGAAGAAAATGAAGTTATCCACTCCGGGTATGTCATATATATTTGGTGTTGTAGTTGCTCTTTTAAAAAAATACGGCACTAAAATGCGCGTGGTATTTGATGACGGTGAGGTCATTGATTCAGAGCTTTTGCTCACAGCTATCGCCAACGGCAGATATTGCGGCGGCGGATTTAATGCTGTTCCCGAGGCTTTGCTTGATGACGGTCTTATCGATATTGCTATAATCAAAAAGATATCACGCCTTACCTTTATAGGACTTGTGGGATCTTACAAAAAAGGAACATATCTCTCAAATCCAAAAGCTATGAAAATAATAAAGTATAAACGCGTTCCGCATTTTAAGATGGAATTTGACGAGCCAATTCCGATCTGTATTGATGGTGAGATCAAGGGAGCTATCACCGTTGATTTCTCTGTTGTCAAAAACGGTTTTAATTTCGTTATACCCAAAGGCTCATCCCTCAGGTATTCCGCAAACGGGATCAGCGATAAATGAATGTTTTTGACAAAAGACCGCTAGGATTGATACTTTGTATTATTCTTGGCGGTTTTTCTCTTTTTGCCCTGTTTGATAGCTTACTGAGGGGTATTCTGATAGTTATAACGTTACTTTTTCTCGCAGCTGCGTTTTTATTCAAACCGCTGTCAGACAGCAAAGTACCTAAAATCGCAGCAATTGCACTTCTCTGCTCTTTCACAGTCTCGTATATTTATTTTGATGCAGCGTTTTATCCTGAGGAATATTACGATAAGGAAATAACCGCTACAGGTACTGTGAATGATTACGATAACAGCTCTGACTATTGTAGCACAATAGATTTCAATATCACACAAATCGACAATGAATTCGTTGATTATAACGTGAAGTTGTATCTGTACGGTTATCAAAATATCAAGGTTGGAGACGTTATAACCGTCAAAACAAAGCTTACCGAGTTTTCAGTCGGTGAGGATTTTGATTTTAAGAGCTACTACACTTCGCGCGGCTTTTGCGCAAAATGCACCGCTTCGGAATTTGTTCTGGATGCTCACGGCGAAGAGCCGCTCATGCATAAACTTGATAAAATTCGCGAGGATATATGCCAAAGAGCCGTTGACTTGGCAGGGGAAGATGCGGGCGGTCTGCTCGGAGCATTGCTACTCGGTGAGAGGGAGCTTGTTTCAAAACAGCTTGAGCTGGATTTTCAAAGAACAGGCATTATACATATTCTCTCGCTCAGCGGTATGCATTTGGCAATCTTAACGGCAGCGCTGGACAAGCTTTTGTATATCATAAGAATAAATAAGAAGGTGCGCACCTTTCTCGGATGCATCTTCTCACTGCTTTTCATGGCTCTCACTGGCTTCCCTATCACTGTTTGCAGAGCGGGGATAATGCTAATTGTATCTTCCGTCTTAACTCTTATATCGGGAAATAAAGATAGTATTACGTCTCTTGCCATTGCAGGTGTAATAGTCGTTGCGATGCAGCCATATTCCGCACTCGACATAGGTCTTTGGCTTTCTCTTTTATCTACTTTCGGAATACTTGTAGCCGCTGAAACGTTTAGAAAATACGATGATGCTGAATATAATCAGACAAAGCGGCAAAAGCTTGTGTCATTCCTGAAGCTATCACTGATGTTTTCATTGTTTGCGATAAGTGCATCAATGTTAATAACCGCATTCAGCTTTGAGTACGTCTCCATGAGCTCGGTTCTTGCAACTCCTGTATTCTCTTTCCTTACGGAAGCACTTTTGTATATTGGAATTTTGATGCTGATATTTGGTACAGCCATTCCAATTGCGCCTTCGGTTGAATGGTTAAGCGATATTATAACAAAATCTGCAGGTGTGCTTTCCGATATACCGGCTGTTTATGCTTCATCAACTTATCTTTACGTCAGAATACTTGCGATAGCCTTATGCGTTTTATTCTTCGCTTTTATTATTTTAAAAATCAAGAATAAGGTTCGTTATATCACCGTTCTTTGCTTGTTATTTGTATCGTTGCTGACACTTTCCGCTGCGATGACTTCACATACAAAAAGCACTGATTCCTTCATTACAGCATCAGATGGCGGTGATAGAATACTGATATTCTCCGAAGATAAAGCACTTCTCTTTGATGCTTCCGCCCATGAGATCGACGACGGATATAACAACTTAAACTTCTTAGCACAGGAACACGTCGCGTATTTGGATTATTATTTTGTTCCTGAGTACACCGAAGATTTGCCTACAATGCTTGACACGCTGCTTTGCGGCGTTTTAATTGAAAACGTAGTTTTGCCGATGCCTCGCACCGAGACCGAGAACTTGTTATGCCTTGACGTGCAGCGAGTTATGGATAATTACCGAGCAAAAGTATCATTGTATGGAAGTGAGGGATTTTTATTCGGAAGCTATGATATAGTGAGAGCACACAGCGGCAACGACGGATTTACATTCGTCTTTGCAAGCGACGGTAAGCTGATATCTTATATGACGTCAGGAGCACTTGATGATTGCTACGGTGCCGAAGAACTGCTCTACGTATCAAACACTTTGATATTTGGAGCTTACGGCAACGGCTATGAGAAACCGAAAATGATTGACGATTATGCCACGCGTTTAAGATGTATCGTATCCTATGACAGTGGCGTGATCTTTGATTTGGAATTTGCAAAAGCAAATTCTACTAAAATTCATACGGAATTGAAAAGAGTTGCAATAAATTAAAGGATAAGTGCTTCGGCATAACAAAATGGAGGTTCAAGAATAACTCTTGTTCCTCCATTTTTATTTATAGCTATTTCATTTATACGTTAAACAGGAATTCGACAACGTCACCGTCATTCATAACGTATTCCTTACCTTCGCTGCGCAAAAGCCCCTTTTCCTTAACGCGGTTTCGGTCTCCCTCGCGAACAAGATCGTCAAATGCAACAACCTCGGCACGGATAAAGCCTCTTTCGAAGTCTGAATGTATCTTTCCCGCTGCACCGGGTGCCTTTGTGCCGCGTTTTATAGTCCAAGCGCGAACCTCTTTCGGGCCTGCTGTTAAAAAGCTGATCAGTCCAAGTAAAGAATAGCCCGATTTAATAAGCTTGTCCAATCCGCTCTCTTCGATGCCGAGATCGTCCAAAAAGCTTTGCTTCTCTTCCCCCTCCAACTCTGCAAGCTCGGCTTCTATCTGAGCACTTACCGCTATTATTTCGCTGCCCTCAGATTCTGCGTGAGCGCGCAAAAGCTTGTAGCCCTCGTTGTTCTCATAATCTCCGGAAACCTCATCCTCGGAAATATTAGCGACGTAGATTATAGGCTTATTGGTGAGCAGTCTTGATTCTTCTAACCAAGCCTCCTCCTCTTCGGAAAGGTCGAGCGAACGAGCGGATTTACCGGCTTCAAGGCACTCTTTTACCTTGTTTAGTACATCAAGCTTTTCAAGCAGCTTTTTATCCGCTCTTGCGGCTTTGTTAGTTCTGTCTATTGCTCTTTCAACAATTTCAAGATCCGAGAGAATAAGCTCTATATCTATAGTTTCAACGTCACGCATCGGATCGATATTACCGTCAACGTGCGTAATATCGTCATTAACAAAGCAACGAACAACGTGAACTATTGCATCTACCTCTCGGATATTTGCAAGAAACTTATTTCCAAGTCCTTCACCGCGGCTTGCCCCCTTCACAAGACCTGCGATATCAACAAACTCAATGACAGCAGGCGTGAATTTTTCGGGCTTGTACATATCACGCAAAACGCCAAGCCTCTTATCCGGAACTGCTACGACGCCAACGTTAGGCTCAATAGTGCAGAAAGGATAATTTGCAGATTCGGCTCCTGCGTTAGTGAGCGCATTAAACAACGTACTCTTACCAACGTTAGGAAGTCCAACGATACCTAATTTCATATATTCTCATTCTCCTTTATTTTACAAGGTTTTTTCGC
>CAZTWE010000048.1:0-17451 GCA_964617165.1 uncultured Ruminococcus sp. | reverse complement strand
GCGAAACTTGTCGATTAGGTAATAGGTAAAAGTGAATAGTGAAAAGGTGCTAATGTAGCTTTTCTCCCATTGGTCGAAAATCAATTTATTATATAGCAAAATCGCGTCAGTTCGAGCCCAAACAAAAACGAGCGAAAATATCTTTTTTGTACGCCCTTCACAGAACGAGCGCTCCTCTTTTGAGGAGCGTTTTTTCTCGTTCTGGAGGTGCCACTCTCCCTCTTGAACCTGGTTTCGCACGCCATAGGCGTAGCGAATCCAGTTCACATCCCCCACTCGAAGATCGGGGAGCTTGCTCACCGGGCGTAGAGTGTGGGTATCTTCGTGCTCTGCACGAATACCTGGGTGACGAGCGCTCCTCTTCTAAGAATTTATCCAAGCCTATGACGTGATTGAGATGCGATTATCCTTAACCTCAAGCAGTACTATCGGCAATATCTTTATTTACATCTTTTTAAAACCTCGCTACTACCCGAGTTACCACCTAAAGCATTTGTTTTTTCACAATAATGATCTTGCCTTATTAGGTAAAAATAAAAACGAAAACATATTTACAAAATGAGAAAAACATGATATATCTTAATTGAACGAAAGAATAAATGGAGATTGGATTCCGATTATTGAATAATTTATACTTACCGTAGACCGAAATATCGCTATGGCATCAAAATGAGGCTGACTCAAATGCAAAAATGTGTTTGTGTTGGCCCCATTTTTTTATGAATAAAGGTTGAAATTTCCGTTTCAATGTGGTAAAGTATACTACGGTGGAAAATAATTTTCAAATTCCACTCTCTGCCGATGCGGCAGAGTTTTCGA
Organism: uncultured Ruminococcus sp.; assembly: GCA_964617165.1. GTDB lineage: Bacteria > Bacillota > Clostridia > Oscillospirales > CAG-272 > UBA1740. The sequence goes on along the minus strand of CAZTWE010000048.1, from coordinate 16,632 downwards.
AAAGGATAACAACGTATATTTTCGAACAACGAAAAGGAGAAAAGCAATGTCGGATAAGAAGTTTGTATGCTACGAGGACTTCGGTGCGGTAGGTGACGGAGTTACGGACGATTTTGATGCCATTGAGGCTGCGCATAAATATGCGAACGAAAACGGTCTTGAGATCAAGACCAAGAGCGATGCGACCTATTACATAGGCGAAAAGCTCACCCACGAGATACCGATCAAGACAAACGTCGATTGGAACGGCTCGCACTTCATCATTGATGATAACGTACCTAATGCTTACAAATACAGATCTGTTAACCTCTTCGCGCTGAGAAGAGAGTCAAGCGTGGTGCTTGAGGGAGATGCTCTTATCGCAGCAATCGGAACAGGAAGAACTATCACAAAAAAGGATACCTCCCTCCCCTGGCTTGCCCCCGTTCTTACCGAGGATTCATTCATTCGCGTTACGAACGAAAATCATCGCGACTTTGTACGCTTTGGATCAAATGAAAACCGCGGTGTAGCTCGCCGCGATATATTTGAGATTACCAAGGACGGTATTCTCGACCCCGAGACAGACGTAGCTTACGAATTTGATAACATAACTACAATCGAGATTTTCCCTGCTCACGAGACTCCCATTACTGTTAAAAACGGTAACTTTGCCTCTATTTGCTGCCGCACGGTTAAGGAAACCGAATTTCTCGGTCGCTGGCATGGCTACCAGCGCGGCTTCTGCATTGAACGTGCAGACGTTACCTTGGAAAATATTACTCACAAAATGCTTAATGAACCCGAGCTTGACACAACAAGGGATGAGCTTGCCAAAACGTACGGCAACAGAGGCGAGAGCTATCCGTACGAGGGCTTCATCGTAGGAAGAAGCGCAAACAGGCTTACCGTTAAGGATTGCCTGCTTACCTCGCACACCACGTATTATGAGGATAAGCCCGCAACCGTATCTACCGGCTGGAAGGTACCCGCCCCCGTTCCGCTCGGAAGCTACGATATGTATTTCCATGCCTGCAACCGCGTGTCTCTTATAAACATTAAGCAAAACTGCCCGACGGGAATAGGAGATAACCGTTATTGGGGTATCATGGCAAGCAACAATTGCAAAAACTTCACCCTTGACGGCTGCTATATGAACCGCTTTGATGCGCATCAGGGCTTCTGGAACACAAAAATACTTAACTCAACCATAGGTCACTCGATAAACATCACAGGCGGCGGACGTCTCTATATGGAAAACGTAACGAAGCTTACGGGACATACATTCCTCTCCGTAAGAGGTGACTACGGAGCAAGCTTTGAGGGAGAGATCGTTGCAAAAAACTGCCGCCACGAGGCATTTATGCCCTATAACTCGACACGCCCGGGCGCGCAGCAGACCGATACGCATACGCCCCACGCATTTTTCGTAGTCCCCGGAATTGCGAAGCCTACCGAGCTTTACTATAATTGGGACTTCGGATATGAATTGTATCTGCCGACAAAAATTACTCTCGACGGCTTCACCTGCGCAACTAGCGGCAGCCTCTACGTATACCCTGCTATCAATGACGAGTGCTTTGTAAATGATTTCAAGCACCGCCACCACGTTACGAAAAAAATAGTGTTAAAGAACATGAGCGTCGTACCAAGCCAAACCGAGGGAGAAAATTCAACCGTGCTTAAATCCATCCCCGTAGTTTTGGAATAAGCGACACAGTCAACGAAAGAGGTACTTATGATACGTGCAACGGAAAAATTTCTTGATGAAATACAAGCTCTTTCCGAAAATCGAAAGAGGGAAATCAGGAATACAAAGGATAGCGTGGTTCCCCGCGGTGCTACCTATTACGTAAGCAATTCGGGTGATGACGGAAACGACGGACTTACACCCGACAGGTCTTGGAAAACCTTAGCTAAGGTTTCGGGGGCAGCCTTAAATCCGGGAGACTGTGTAAGATTTAAAAGAGGTGACATATTCCGAGGCTCTATATCCGCGAAAGAGGGCGTTACGTACTGCGCATTCGGCGAGGGAGCAAAGCCCGAAATACGCTCATGGGATAAAAATCTTGCCAATCCCACGCTCTGGGAATTATACGATGCCGAGCACAATATCTGGAAAATGCGAGAAAAAATCATCGATTGCGGCACTCTTGTATTCAATGAGGGCGAGCGTCATTCATTGCGCCATATACCTACGTACAAAAACGGTGTGCTCGTTTGCAGAGACGATGAGAGCAAAGAGTTTGTAATAGCGGAGCAAATGACACGCGATCTCGATTGCTTCTGCTATTGCATAGACAAAAACAAAATGACTAACTACCCAACCACAAGAAACGGTGTGGTTATTGACGACTTCCCTGTTCCCTCGCTTGACAACGGTGAGATTCTCGGTGATCTTTATCTCAGATGCGACAGCGGAAACCCGGGTGAAGTCTTTTACAGTATAGAAGCACTTGTCAGACGTATAGGCATAAATTTCGCAGATAAAAATTACGTGACGGTTGATAACCTTTGCTTAAAGTATATCGGTTGGCATGCAATTAAGGGCGGAGCATGTAAGCACATCAAGGGACTACGCGTAACGAACTGCGAGATAGGATGGATAGGCGGAGTTATTCATAACTATTTCGGCAACGACCCCAACTACCCCGATGGTATGAGAGGCACTGTTGCAAGGCTTGGAAACGGTGTTGAAATATACGGCGGCTGTGACGACTACGTGGTTGAAAACTGTTATTTTTATCAAATATACGACTGTGCGATAACACATCAGATAACCACAAACGGCAAGCATTACGAGATGAGAAATATCCTTTATAAGGACAATCTTATCGAGCACTGCGTTTATGGAATAGAATATTTCCTTGATATGAATTGCGGTGACACCGAAAGCTTCATGGAGAACGTAGAGATATCGGGAAACGTTATACGCTACGGAGGTTACGGCTGGGGGCAGCAACGGCATAACAAAAACACTCCTGCACTCATAAAGGGCTGGAGCTTCTACAACAGGGCGAGAAATCAGATTATTTGCAATAATATCTTCGACCGTTCGGCTTACAGAATGCTTCATCTCGTTGCTAAAAAAGAAGAATACTGCCCGATACTTGAGGGCAATACGTATATTCAGCATTTCGGCGGTATGATAGGTCAACGGGGCGGCAACGAACACGGTGAGCCTGATATTGAAAGCTTTGATGCGTCGGCAGAAGAAAAAATAATTAAAGTATTCGGCGATAAGAGTGCAAAGGTATACGTTATCGAATAATTTGTTTCATCCCCTTTAGCGAAAGTATTCCTGCCGATGCATTTATCGGCAGGAATACTTGATTATTTTTCATCATTTTATGATTATTCATAAATATTCGCGGCGCGTATTGATTTTTAGTAAGTTTTCTGATTTAATTACATTGTAATGATAAACCGAAAGAGGGACCCATGAGATGAGTTTTTTGATATTAAAGAAATCTCGGAATGTAGATAACTCACCCTGGATAAGAAGCGTTGAGCTTGACGGCGGTGTAGCAACCGTTACGGATACCTTTACCAATGCCCCGGGTACCGTGCTGAATTACATGATGAAGTATGCACCGAGAAAAGAGGGCAACAAGCTCTTCTTCCCCTCGGGAATATGCGTTGAGCTTGACGGAGTTGACAGGATAACCATAGAGCCGATAGACGTAACGGGCTCCAATCCCCCCGACGGAATAATAGCAGACGCAGAGAACAGAACCGATATGCGCTCCTATCTTATTCCACGCTTTATGAAAAAGCAGTGGGGCAAGGATGAGATATACAAGCTTACCGCAACACCAAGCGGTGGCTGCGTCACGTTAAGGGCATACAAAATATAAATCAACTAAAGGATACCGAACAATGGAAAACCAAAAGAAGAAAAAATATACGCTCGGTCTTGACTTCGGAACTCTTTCGGTACGGTGCGTTATAGCCGATGAATGCGGCAATGATATAGCAGAAGCATCCTCGGCTTATATGCACGGGGTCATGGATAAAGAGCTGCCCTCGGGTGTAAAGCTTCCGTCGAGGTTTACCCTCCAGCATCCCGCCGACTACCTTTTTTGCGCTAAGGCTGCCATAAAGGAAGCTCTTCTTGCCTCGGATCTTTCGCCCTCCGATATCGTTGGCGTAGGAATAGATTTTACCGCCTGTACAATGCTTGCCGTAGATGAAAAGCTTGTACCGCTGTGCTTACGTGATGAATTCGTGAACGAGCCTCACGCTTACGCTAAGCTTTGGAAGCACTATGGAGCAACAGACGAAGCAAAGCTTATAAATGACGTTGCGAGAGAGCGCGGTGAGGAATGGCTTTCCCTATACGGTGGCTACGTTTCACCCGAATGGATGCTGCCGAAAATATTGGAGACGCTGAATAAAGCCCCCGAGGTATATGATGCGACCTATCGCTTTGTTGAGGCAGGAAATTGGCTTACCTGGCTGCTTACGGGCAATGAGAGGCACTGTATAGACTTTGTCGGCTACAAGACTTTCTGGAATGAAAAGGGAGGATATCCGTCAGACGAGTTCATGGCGGCGCTCGACCCTCGGCTCTCAGGTATAGTAGGAACGAAAATATCCAAAAGCGTAATAGGCGCGGCAGAGTGTGTAGGACATCTTACCGCACACGGTGCATCGATTCTCGGTCTATGTGAGGGAGCTGCCGTTGCATCCGCTTACATGGATGCTCACGCCGCGTTACCGACACTCGGCATAACAAAGCCTGGCGAGCTCATGCTCATTGTAGGAACTTCAAGCGTACAACTGATACACGCCCCCGAGCTAAAAACGTTCAAGGGCCTTTTGGGATGCGTTAAGGACGCCTTTATAAAAGGGCTTTACACCTACGAAGCGGGGCAGGCGGCAGTTGGAGATATATTTGATTGGTTTGTGAAGAACTGCGTACCCGCAGCTTATGAAAAAGAAGCGGAAGAGCTTGGAATAGGTATTCATAAGCTTCTTCGCGATAAGGCGTTGCGCCTTGAGATCGGAGAGAGCGGTCTCATTGCGCTTGATTGGCACAACGGAAACAGAAGCCCTCTCACCGATCCCACTCTCTCCGCAGTGATGCTCGGTATGAAGCTTGGCACACGCCCTGAGGAAATGTATCGGGCATGGCTTGAAGCGTCTGCTTTCGGTACTCGTTCGATACTGGAAAGCTTTGCGGCAGGCGGTATTCACGTGGATCGCATAGTGGCAAGCGGCGGTATTGCGCTAAAGGATGAATTGCTTATGCAGATATACGCTGACGTTCTCGGCAAGGATATCGAAGTATCCTCCTCATCGCAGGCAGCAGCACACGGCTCAGCAGCCCTTGCCGCAGTTGCCGCAGGAATTTATCCTGATATAAAGGCGGCATCGGAGGCATTTACAAAGCCTATCTATAAAATATACAAACCCGTACAAAATAACGTCGAAAAGTACACAATACTTTACAATGAGTACAAAATTCTTCAGGATTACTTCGCAGGCGGTGCGAATGACGTTATGAAAAGGCTAACAAAATTTTAACCTGCTCGCGGTGTATTTGTATCATAACCGCAAAAACACGGTAGAGGTATTGTAATTGCAGCACCTCTACCGTGTTTTTTATTTGATTTCAGATAAATTAAGGTTAAACCTACTGTTTCTCACTTCAATATGCCCGTTAAGAACCTGCATTTGCTTTGCCGTTCAGCCATTGCTTGCGGAATTGCAGCGGTGTCGTTCCCTTTTCTTTTTTGAAAAGGCGGCAAAAATAATTATAATTGCCGATACCTACGCGCTCGCAAATATCATATATCGGTAAGCCCGTTGTTTTCAGCAGCTGCTCAGCACGCAGAATACGCTGACGGTTTATATATTCATTTATCGCACAACCAAAGTATTTTTTGAAATTAGCGTAAAGCGCATTTTTTGAGATATTAAACTTATGACACAAAAAAGAAACGGTCATTGGCTGCGATACGCTCGTGTCGATGTATTTTAACAGCATTTCAAAGTCCGCATTGTACTCAGGGCTTATCATCTGCTCATGCCAGATGTATTTTGTCAGCATAGAGACGATCTTTGAGGCACTCTCTATCTTTTTGGCATCAAAAAACATAATACTCTCATAGGTATCTCTGAGTATTTCGGCATCAAGATCAAGATCCTCTACGTTTTTATATATTTCGGGGAACGGAACGCTTTTTTCTTCAGCACCGAACACCTGACCGAACATAATAAAACCAAGTATTACTCCGTTGCTTATGATAGGTACTGCCGTATCCGTCAGCCCTGCATGGCATCTGTGAGATATCGGGCAGCGAAGCTCTATACAGCGATTGATTACCTCGCAATCGCAAAGCGCGCAACGCCGCTTCCCCTCTTTTGAGGTCTGAACGTACGTGCAAAACGCATTAAGCGGATCGGGATAGCGCACTATGTGATTGAACTCCGTATCCATAATGCTGATGCTTATACCCGTGAGATTATAAAAATCCATTATCACAGATTTAAGCTTTTCTTCATTATAATGTAAAAGCATACTATTACTCCGTGTTTTGTTTTATACATTATAAAACAAAATGTACAAATTGTCAAATCGTTTTTCAAATCGGGATAAAAGTGCAATTTTTATATTTATTTTTTCTGTTTTTTATGCGGTACTTTACAATTGCAAAAATTTGTGATACAATAGCTACAAAAAGAAAAAGGGGTGATCATTATGTATGATGCAAATATTTCCACACTGATAAAACCATATTCAAAACAAAATAGGAGACATAATGATCGAACTGAAAGGAAAAAGGAATTCCGCGATCATTTTCGCGGATAAGGTCGATAAACAGACCAAAACTCAAATAGCTTCGCTTTTGCGAGAGGAGTGCTATTCGGACAGTAAAATACGCATCATGCCCGATACACATTCGGGTAAGGGAGTAGCAGTCGGAACAACTATGACACTGAACGGTCGCGTCAATCCCGCGCTTGTCGGTGTTGATATCGGATGCGGCATGGAAGTCGTGTTTCTTGACGCGAGCACGGTGGATCTTGATAGGCTTGACAAAGCTGTTCACACGTCCGTTCCCGCCGGTGCAGGTATACACGATATTCCGAGGGCGGATTTTGATTTTAAAGAGCTGATATGCAAAAGCTCTGTAGATCAGGGGCGAGCGCTGCGCAGCCTTGGTACGCTCGGCGGCGGAAATCATTTTATTGAGCTTGATCGCACGTCAAGGGGCGAGCTTGTGCTCGTTATACACTCAGGCTCACGGCAGCTTGGAAGTGACGTTGCGCTATATTACCGTGATGCGGCTTACCGATATCAGTGCAAAAAGCTGCGCGGTCGCACCAAGCACAGCCATTATGAGCGCGAAAGCGAGGATTACCGCTGCAAGGCTATACGGCGCGAAGATAAAAAGTCTCTCAATATAAAGCGTGACGATGCGATAGCGGAGGGCGAGCTTTTTGAAAATTATCTTAACGATATAAGCATCGTTACACAATTTGCAGACCTTAACAGAAAAACCATAGCCGCCTTTATATGCGATGCTATGGGATTTAGCATAAAAGACCGTTTTTCGTGCATCCATAACTATATTGATACCGAGCACATGATACTGCGCAAGGGCGCTATCTCAGCACGCCTTGGCGAGCGCGTTATCATTCCGCTCAATATGAGAGACGGAGCAATCATAGGCACAGGGCTCGGCAACCCGGATTGGAATTTCTCGGCACCGCACGGTGCGGGAAGAGCTTGCAGCCGCACGGATGCAAAATATGCCTTCACGCTTGAGGAATATCAGCGGCAGATGTCGGGAATATACACCACAACGGCAACGCTCGGCTCAATCGACGAGTGCCCGATGGCATATAAGGCGCCCGAGCGTATACTCGATTTTATCAAGGATACGGTTTGCATCGAAGAGATAATAAAGCCCATATATAATTTTAAATCCTGTTAAAGGGGCTGTCGCATTCAGCGAGGGCGAAAACAAAATTGGCGAGGTAGAAAGAAATTTCCGCCTCGCCACTGCTTTTTGTTTTATCGCTCAATTCTTCACGTTGAATTCTACGTTATCGAAAATTACTCTGTCAGCGTAAATGATACGGGGATATCCTCCGTGTCGTTGATCTATGCACTGGCCGCCGTGGAATTCCCTTCCGCCAAACGCGGAATCGTCGGTTATCTCAAAGGTACAGTCGGAAAATCTTATTCCGTCCAGATGATTTTCCGCTCTTCCCTTGAGCAATATTCCGCACGGACCCTTGGTGTGGATGTTTGAGAAATAAAGATTTCTCACAGCGTTTATAGTTGTCTCGGGGTTGTCATCAAGCTTTATTTCTATCGGTGCACCGTAAGCATCATCCATTATTATGTTATTAAATGAAAGATTTTCGATGAGTGTTGCCTCGCGGCCCATATCCGCTGTTGCGGGCGATTTCGGGTTGAATTTGAAATGCGGAAGCACTATTCCGATACCGATAGAGGTATCTGTCATAACAATATTGGAGAATACGCAGTTTCGGATAACTCCGTCATTCTTCCAGCCTATGCGTATACCGCTTGCATAGCTTGTGAGGTTACAGTTTGTGACCGATACCTTCTCACACACCTTATTCTCGGCAAGCGAAGCATTGTTCGCGCGAACAACTATACAATCGTCACCGCAGGTAATGTTGCAGTTCGATACCGTAACGTTGCGCGAGCTGTTGATGTGAATACCGTCATTATTCGGATATTCCACCTCGGCAAATATCTTGATTCTGTCAATATTAACGATATCGCAGTCATGTATCCAATAAGACCAACCCGCAGGCTGATTTACCATCGTTATATCTTCTATTTTAACGTTTTTGCAGCCTGTGAAAAATACGACACGGGGCGGAGTGGGCGCATCTATTCTTCTGTAGTTCCACTTACCGGGCTTATCAAGCGGAACAACAAAGTGTGTACCGTTGCAGTCTATCTTGCCCATCCCGGTTATAGAAACGTTTTCGCTCTCCTCAGCGTATATGTAGCACGCATTTCTCCACCTGGGTAATTTGGGAGTCGTAACGTGCTTTACGTCATCGCGCTCGGGATAATCCTCGCATTTACCTGAGCCGAGAAGCGTTGCGTTTGCGGCTATATGCAATTCAACGTTTGTGCGCAGAACAATGGTTCCGAACATGTATTTGCCGCCCTCCGCGAGAACGCGCCCTCCACCGTTTTCATAGCAGGTATCTATCGCTTTCTGTATTGCGGCAGTATTGAGCGTTACACCGTCGGCAACAGCACCGAAATCTCTTACGTCATATACCATATCAATTCCCCTTTTATGTTTTTACTTTATTGTACCACAAAAGTAGAATTATTTCCATAGTTTGAACGTATTTTTTGAACTTTTTATTTTATATATCAAATTCGGTCATAAGTACCTCTTTCCACTCCGACTCCGTATCGGAAAGGTAGTAGGTCACCGTGCTATACGGTGTTACCTTGGCATGCAATTCCTTTTTGAGAAGTGCGCCCCCAATGCACACGTCGGCACACGTGCCGTCCGTTTCATAAAATCTTATTACGGTACCGCAGCCGTCCTCAGCGCGCTTTATCGCGGATATCTGTATATTATCCGCATTGCAGGATATTCCGCAAAAATCGGTTTCAAGATACCCGTTATGATTGTTTTCTATAATTAACTCAGGGGGCGTGCCAAGCTTTCTTGCCTCCTTTATCAGTTCTGCGAGATGCTCTGTATCTGTCGGCATAAAGGCGTATTCGAATTTATGTGCGCCTTGATCGGTGAAATTGCACCTGTCGTTTTCGGGGCGTCCGTGGTCTACGTAAAGTGGGCTGCGCACTACAGTCAGATAAAGTGTGTTGCCGTTTGCCGAGTGGCTGTATTTGTTGGAATTCAATATAGCGTAAGCATGTTCACCGTCTCCGAGAGCAACCCAACGGTATCCCGGCTCCTCCTCACCGTTTGCAGGGCGTTCTATCACGCCGAACGGTATTTCATAATAAGCCTTTGGCAATTCTGTCGCTGTGGCGTATGCTATTTTCAGCATCTTATGCTCCTCGTGCCAATCGACCTCGGCACTTACGTCAAGCCGCCTCGTGCCCTCGGAAAGGCTGAATATTTGCTTCAAGGTAGAATTATTGTACCTGCTTACCACCTCAAGCGCAACACGCACAGGTCCCGCCTCAAGTATCCTCACAGATGCATCCGCAAAGCATCCTATCTCGTTTGTAAAATAGTTTTTGGCATGCGACCAAGTATCGTGACCTCGCTCATCGATAACTACAGGCACGGCTCCCTTACCCGAAAGCATTTCTATTCCGCGCTGTTTGTCGAATATGCTCGTTATATGCCCCGTTGCACCGTCGATATGCACGCGGATATATTCGTTCTCCAGTCCACTCTCGGAAATACCGAGTGCGCTTTCGTATTCAATGCTCTCTTCATTACGTATATAGTAGGTGGCATATCCCATCGCGGGCACTCTTGCTTCAAAGATGGTATCACGTCTTCCGTGCGTTGAATAGGCATAGGAATGTACGTTTTGCAATAGAACGCGGCTTCCATTCGGTGAGTATATACATTTTACTTCTTTGTTTATTCTCACTATATGATTTATTTCGAACGGAAGGCTGTTAAATATGACAATAGGACAACCTTTGTTTACATCTGAGGCATCAATTGCCCAAGAAATCGTTTGCTGTGCGCTGTTCTTTATCTTTTCTGCTATCGAAATACTTTCTCCCAGCATGTAAGATGCATCGGAGTATGCATGCTCTATGCAGCACCCACCGGCAACGTCGTGAAAATGGCAGAAAAGAACGTTTTCCCAGCCGCGATGAAGCTCCGCGGTCTCATATTTTCTGCCCGTCAGCGTTGCCGCAAGCACGTTTACGGTTTCGGCAGAAAGGAGCGCGTTTTCGCTTTTTCTTATGAGGTCCTTTACAGCTGACACGGCCGAGTAGCAGCCTGAGGCGTGATGCTGAAGATCGTCGCAATGCACGGGCAGCTGCTCGGCAGACGTCATCAGCTCGTCAAAGTAGTCGGTTATATCCGAGAAAACGTATTCCCTCTCACCGTCTTTTCCGGATCCGTTAAGTATCAGCTCTATATTTTTCTTTGTAGGTCCGCCGCCGTGATTTCCGACTCCGTAGAAGAACATACCGCTATCTTTATCGCCAAGATATTCCTCAAGGCTCGATAGTTTATCGCAAAGCTCCTCGGCGGACGTCAAATTATGGTTATATCTTTCGTATATGCGGTAAGACGGTATCTCGGAGCCGTCGGGTGAGCGCCAGATAAACACGGGAGGAAGCTCCATTTCATGAGGGCCGGGGCGCATGAACACGTAATACTTCATTCCGCTTTTTTTGAGTATCTCGGGCAGCATAAGATTGTGCCCGAATGAATCAACGTTATATCCTACCTCGGCAATAACACCGAATTTATCGTAGAACCAACGCTGCGAATAAAGACCTTGGCGCACAAAGCCCTCTCCCGATGGCAGATTACAGTCGGGCTGAACGTGCCAACCGCCGACTATAATAAAACGCCCCTCGCGTACACGCTCCCTAATTTCGCGGAACATATTGGGATCAAAGTCCTCTATCCACTTATATACGGATGCAGACGAGCAAACGAATTTAAAATCGGGGTATTCCCTCATGCGGTCAAGCGCGCTGCGGACGGTAGCCTTAGCCTCGGCAGAGCCCTCCTGCCAACGCCAAAGCCATACGGGATCAAGATGAGCGTTTCCTACAAAATATATTTTTTTCATTATAAAGCTCCTTTGTGCTGTTCGAATACATTATACATCTAAAGGCTTCTTATTTGTTGTGAAATCATTCTACTATATACTTGAAAATACGGTAAATTCGTGATACAATGGTATCAGATGGAATTTTAATAAGGAGATATCGCAATGAATTCGGAAAAATATACGTACAGAGATAATGAAACCGGTGCTCAGGTCACAAGGCTCACGTCGTTCAGATCGAACAGTAATCATCTGTACTTTACAAACAACAGCTTCTATGACGGTGGCAAGAGGATCGTATTCGCCTCCGAACGCGGAAATGCTCACAACCTTTTTTCAATGGAGCTTGAAAGCGGTGAGATAGAACAGCTCACCGCTTTCCCCGCACCGCCCAATCTCGGAAGATACGAATTACACATGTCCTACGTTTCACCGAGCGGTACGGCGTGCGTTTTCTTCATAGGTAAGGAGCTTATGAAAATAGATCTTGCCACCAAGGAAATATCTACTATATACAGAATACCCGACGGCTTCCGCAATCATATAGTCAGCATCGGGGCAGACGGTAAATATGCCTACACCTCGGTTTACGAGGATGCACCCGAGCGCAGGCAGGGAAACAGTCTTACCGATTTTTATCTGAGCTATCCGCTCTCGAAAATAGAAGAGATCGCACTTGACGGCAGCGGATATAAAACGGTGTTTGAAGAGAATAAATTCATTGCTCACGTAAACGCTTCCCCAACCGACAAAAACAAACTGACGTTCTGCCACGAGGGAGGCTGGGATATCGTAGATCACAGGCTGTGGACACTCAATCTTGAAAGCGGATGCACCGCAAAGCTTCACCCCTGCGACGAAGGAGAGTGCATCGGGCACGAATACTGGTTTGCCGACGGTAAGCGAATAGGCTATCACGGCAAGATCAATGGAAAAGCTCAGCTGGGCGCGGTCAATTTTGATAACACAAACGACCGCTCTTACGCCTTTCCGTTTAACACGGGTCACATCTTCTCCCATGATGAAGGGCTGATAATAGGTGACGGAGACATGCGCGGCAGATACCTGCGCCTGTGGCAGCTTTCGGAGGACGGCTACGAGCAACCGCGAGCTATTTGCCTGCACGGCTCAAGCTTCAAAACGCAGGAAGCGCACGTTCATCCCGTCCTCACGCCCGATGGCAGGCACGTGCTTTACACCTCGGATATATCGGGACACAATCAGCTTTATCTCGTTACTCTGCCCGAGGATCTAAGCACGCTTCCGCTTCTGTCCGAGTTATCAAAATACTGACAAAATTTCAAGGAGGATAATCGGTATGGCATTTTTCGAAAAAAACGGCACAGCGCAAAACACATCAGAGCGCGGTATGCTTACGAACAAGTATAACAACTCGCGAAGCAATCTCATCCTCGTTGCGGTATTCACCGCTATCAACATTATAATTCTCGCAACGGGAAGCTACACGTACTTTCTTTTCTCTGCATCAATTCCCTACATACTGACGGATACCGCAATGTTCCTTTGCGGAATGTATCCCGAGGAATTCTATACAGAGGAATATCAGGGAATGGAATTTTTGGATAGCTCATTCTTCGTTATCGCGCTCATTATTTCCGCGGTAATAGTTGCGGTTTATCTTCTCTGCTATTTTCTGTCCAAAAACAAGGTCGGCTGGCTCATTTTTTCTCTTGTATTCTTTATAGTGGACACCGTCGGCATGTTCTACATGTACGGAATTTCAACGGACATGATAATAGATTTTATCTTCCACGCTTGGGTCATAGTCAGCCTTTGCATGGGTATAAATACGCACAGCAAGCTCGCCAAGCTCCCAACGGAAGAATGGCAGCCGCAGACTTACGCACCGACAGAGTCAGAGCCCCGTGATAACGGCTCCGATATGAATTCGGAAAATTCCTGAAACCGAGCTTATTAAAATATCGTTATATATAGTGAAAAAAACGCTGAAAAAGGGGTGTTTTGCTATGAAAAGCTCTACTATGAAAAGAACGGTTTATTCCATTGCCGCTATCCTGATACTTGTGCTCTCTCTTTGCAACTGTCAAAGTAACGTTTTTTCATCAAGGCGCATCACGGTAGAAAAGCCGCTTGATTTCTGGCTTTACGAGCCACTTGATGAACGCTATAGCGAGGGTGATCCGGTCACGGTCAAAGTCAGATGCAGTGATACCGTTTCATATATGCTCTACGTGAACGGTGAATATATCGCCCCCGAGCCTCGGGACGATTCGGGAAGCTACCGTCAATACACGTTTACCATGCCCGACAAAAACGTTACCCTCAGCATGAGAATGGTGGATGCCGTAAGTGAAGAGTGTATTGCCAAGGAGCGCATCCTTTCCGCTTATCTATCAGAGCATCCCGAGGCAATCGATGCAAAGATAGCATACTTCTACGGAGAATACTCGGGCGGTGCGCTGGTTTCCATGATAGGCTCGCCGGATGCCGACACTGCCATAGGCGAGGAGGAAATCCCGGGCTTTGATATCCGCTACCGCAACGGCAACCGCATAACGGTGCTTATCGGTGATAATTTTTATTCTCTGTCCGAGTCCTACAGCATGGGCTACCTTACTGAAGCCGACGTGCGCGATATTGAGACTCTGCACCGAGAATTTTATGAAAATTCAGTATTAGAACAAAAATAAAGGAAACCACGTATGAACGTTGATGTCAATGATCTTTTCGCCATAGTAACAGACACAGGTAAGCTTTCATGTACTGCCGTCGCAACCGAGAGCGGATACCGCTACACATGTGAAGATTTTACTTTAAAATCCGAAATTACTCAGCACGCTACCGGTGTTATCTCAAGAAAAGATACTTGTCAGCGGAGCAGATCTCGATACGTTCGGTGTCAGCCTGCAAATCAAAAACAGATTTACAAGTTCAACTATTGAACTCAAGAAAGGAATTAAACGATGAACGTATTATCTATAGGCAACAGCTTTTCGCAAGATGCGCAAAGATACCTCCACGGTATAGCGCGGAGTGCGGGAGTAAAGCTGGAATGCTTTAATCTCTATATCGGAGGATGCTCACTCTCGCGCCATTACCGAAATATGCTGAGTGGGGAGGGGGCATACACGCTTGAGATGAACGGCAGCAGCACGGGCTTTTGCGTTTCGATAAAGGAAGCTCTCCTCTCTCGGGACTGGGATATAATAACCGTTCAGCAGGTCAGCGGACAATCCGTAGATTACGGTACGTATCAGCCATACCTCGGCAAAATCGTCGAATACATCAGGGAGTGTGCTCCCAAGGCAAAGCTCGCGATACACCAAACGTGGGCATACGAGGAGGATAGCTACCGCCTCACCGTAGAGCATGAATATGCGCATCACAAAGACATGCTCGCTGACATAATTTCATCATACAACAGTGCATATACAGACGTTTCGGCGGATATCCTCATCCCCTCAGGCGAGGTAATGGGTGAGCTCTTCTCGGCAGGTATCGAAAAGATACACAGAGATACGTTCCATGCCGCTTACGGTATCGGCAGATACGCCATCGGGCTGATATGGTATGCAACTCTTACAGGAAAAGACGTACAGAATGTCAGCTTCACCGACTTTGACGAGCCCGTTTCAGCCGTCGAAATTGAAACGGCAAAGGAATGTGTCAGGCGGATATATGAAAAATATCATAAATAAAGTTCAATTAAATTAATTCAAAATGTCTTTTGCGGCTTCGAATAATTCCCTCCTTTGTCAGCTTTCCGATCTCCTGAGATAATCCGCTTCTCTCAACCTCAAGGTAATCGGCAAGCTCCTGACGGTCAAAGGGAATATCGAAGCTGCTTCTTCTTGCCTTTTTTGCTTGAAGCATGAGATAAGTCATAAGCTTTTCCCTTGTAGTACGCTTCGACGTTATCTCGATCTTCTGATAGCACATAATGTTTTTTGCTGCCAGGTCCTTTACAAGATTGAATATCAGCTGTTGATGGAAGCCGCATGCATTGCTGCACGCATAGAGAATGCGCCGACACTCTATGAGCATGATCTCACACGGCTCGTTTGCAACCACAGTTACGGGAATCTCGCCAAGATCCGCACACGCAAACGCCTCACCGAACAGCTCCGACGGCTCAACCGATGAAACTATAGTACGGTTGCCGTAAAAATCATTCGCCGTTATCTGCGCTGAGCCGCTGAGAACTATACCGATATATTTCGCAGGATTGCCCTCTGTAAACACGGTATATTTTTTGTCGAAGCTTTCCACTCTTGCACCGAGACAGGATAGCATCGGTATTAAGTCACTGTCCTGTATAGAATTAAAAAGAGTACATTTGCGGAGAACGTCAAAATATTTTTCCATTGCTTACCGAGCCTTTCAAAATTTTTTTATTTTTTTAATTTTGTTGAAAATTCAACAGATTTTTCGTTTTCATTATACTATAATAATCTCAGAAAAGCAAGGAGGTTGAAACAAAAATATGAAAATTGCTTTCTTTGACACAAAACCCTATGATAAGCCGTCATTTGACAAGTACGGTCAGGAGTACGGCGTAACATTTAAATATTTCGAAACCAAGCTGAATGAAGATACGGTGGAGCTGGCGCACGGATTTGACGGTGTTTGCGTATTTGTAAACGACACTGTCAACGCGGCAGTAATTGACAAGCTTTGCGAGCTTGGAGTAAAGCTTATCGCATTAAGATGCGCAGGCTTCAACAACGTTGACGTAAAATATGCTTTCGGTAGGATACACGTTCTTAGAGTTCCGGCATATTCACCGTATGCTGTAGCCGAGCACACCATGGCACTGCTTCTGACGTCGATAAGGCGAATTCACAAGGCATATATACGCACACGAGATTTTAATTTCAGCTTAAACGGCATGACGGGCTTCGATCTTCACGGAAAAACGGTTGGAGTTATCGG
>CAZTWE010000047.1:0-18055 GCA_964617165.1 uncultured Ruminococcus sp. | reverse complement strand
AGAAAAAGAGCTGTCTCAAACGCTCTAAAATTTGCATTTGAGACAGCCCCTTATTATTAGTTATACGGGATGAACACCGTTTGCGGGATCACCGTTTTCATCAAGATTATAGTTCTGCTGTTTTCTCCACTCGAAGAACTTAACAGCTACCTGCTCAAAGAGTGCAAGGGAGAGAAGATCCTCATCCTGCTCCTGGTAGGGAGCAACTCTTTCACGCAGAGATTCGATCTCAGGAGCGATCTTATCGGCAGGTCTGTAGTCTATAACCTCATCGTTGCCGATTATCTTTTTCTTAAACTCATCTGAAATGGGAGCGGGGCATCTACCGTACTCGCCGCGAACAAGTCCGCGGAACTCCTTGGTAACTCTTGAATATCTCCCCTCAGAGCCGAAGATAATGTTGTTTACTGCCTGAGTTCCAACTATCTGAGAAGAAGGTGTAACAAGGGGAGGGAAACCTGCATCCTCGCGAACCTTTGCAACCTCTTCAAGAACCGCATCAAGCTTATCGAGCTTTCCTGCGCCCTTTAACTGAGATATAAGGTTTGAAAGCATGCCACCGGGAACCTGATAACGAAGAGCGTTAACGTCAACCTTAAGCACCTTGGGATCAATAAGACCCGAAGCAATATATTTCTCACGGATAGTATTGAAATATTTAGCAACAACGTCAAGCTTTTCAAGAGACAGTCCCGTATCGTGAGGTGTACCCTGAAGAGTTGCAACAAGCGACTCTGTAGGAGTATGAGACGTACCCATAGCAAGAGGGGAAATCGATGTGTCAACACCGTCAACATCAGCCTCTATCGCTTTAAGAAGAGCCATTGAAGCAAGACCGGCAGTGTAATGAGTGTGAAGATGAACGGGAATTCCTACCGTGCCCTTGATTGTCTTAACAAGCTGATAAGCCTCATAGGGTTTAAGCAAGCCGGACATATCCTTTATGCAGATAGAGTGCGCGCCCATTTCCTCAAGCTGCTTTGCATACTGCGCAAAGCCCTCATTCGTATGGAAAGGAGACGTGGTGTAGGAGATCGCTGCCTGAACGTGACCGCCCTCTTTGATCGTTGCCTTGATAGCAGTCTCAAGATTTCTCGCATCGTTGAGCGCATCGAATATACGAATGATATCTATACCGTTTGCAATAGATTTTTGAACGAAATACTCAACAACGTCGTCTGCATAATGTCTGTAACCGAGAATGTTCTGACCTCTGAAGAGCATCTGAAGCTTTGTATTCTTTACGTGATCCTTTATGGTACGAAGTCTTACCCAGGGATCCTCGTGAAGGAATCGAAGGCAGGAATCAAACGTAGCACCGCCCCATGCCTCAAGAGAATAATAACCAACCTGATCCATCGCATCGAGAATCGGGATCATCTCTTCGGTGGTCATTCTTGTTGCCGCAAGCGACTGATGAGAGTCGCGAAGCGCGGTTTCTGTTATAAGAAGCTTTTTAGCCATTTTTAAAATCCTTTCGTACTTGTTTTACACAATTACCTCAAATAGGTAAGGAATATACCCGCAGCAACTGCAGAGCCTATAACACCTGCAACGTTGGGACCCATAGCATGCATAAGAAGGAAGTTTGAGGGATCGTTTTTTCTACCCTCATCCTGTGAAACTCTTGCCGCCATAGGAACCGCAGATACCCCCGCTGAGCCTATGAGAGGATTTATCTTTCCGCCGGAAAGCTTGCACATGATCTTACCTGTAATAAGTCCACCGCAGGTAGATACAATAAACGCGCACAGACCGAGCAGGATTATAAAGATCGTCTCCTTTTTCAAGAAGTTTTCCGCATTTGCGGTAGCACCGACAGAAACGCCGAGGAATATTGTTACAATATTGCAAAGCTCATTCTGAGCAGTTTTAGAAAGTCTGTCAGCAACACCCGAAACGTTGAACAGGTTTCCAAGCATGAGGAAGCCAACGAGAGGTGCGGCATCGGGAACGAGCATTACAACGATGAGAGTTACGAGAATAGGGAACACAACCTTCTCAAGCTTTGATACAGGTCTGAGATTGGTCATCTTTATGCATCTTTCTTTTTTGGTTGTGAGCAGACGCATAAACGGAGGCTGAATTATCGGTATCAGTGCCATGTATGAGTATGCCGCTATTGCTATAGCTCCCAGCAGATGAGGCGCAAGCTCCTTGGTTACAAGGATCGCAGTAGGACCGTCAGCTCCTCCGATAATACCTATCGCACCTGCTTCAAGCGGTGTAAATCCAAGAAGAAGAGCGCCAAAGAAGGCAACGAACACGCCAAGTTGTGCTCCGGCACCCATCAAAAGAGATTTGGGATTGGCAATAAGGGGAGAGAAGTCGGTCATAGCGCCTACGCCGAGGAAGATAAGCGAGGGATATACACCAAGCTTAACACCGAGATAAAGAACGTCCACAAGTCCACCGTTGTTAACGACTTCCTTGATTATTGTGGACATTTTTATATGTATCGCGGTGCCGTCAAGCGTAGCAAAGCTGCCAAGCGTTTCTTTAAAGGTTGTTTTAATAAATTCAGGATCTGCATTTTCAAAATTGAGGGTGCAAATTCCGTTTTCAATAGTATAAGCACTATTCCCAATGGTATCCAAAAATGCTTGTAATTCTACAGATAATGCGCAGTCGGGATCAACGATACCGTCAATGAAAGCAATATAATAATCATCAAAGAAAAAATCAAGATGAATAAGATTTGCACCAGGAAGGTTGGCCAGCAGCATACCGAAAGCTATCGGCATGAGGAGTAGCGGCTCAAACTTTTTTACCACAGCGAGATAGAAAAGCGTGCCTATGATAACGTACATTATCAAATACTGCCACCAATTAGACTCCGAGAATAATTTTGCTATACCTGTAGAACCAAGGAATTTCAAAAGATTTTCTAGCATTTGTAATTACCTTGACTTTCGATTAATCAGTTGAGTGTAACAAGAACGTCGTTTGCGTTTACAGTTGCGCCCTTCTGTACGTTTACGGAAGCAACAACACCGTCTGCCGGAGCTGGGATCTCGTTTTCCATCTTCATTGCTTCAAGCACAAGAACGGTATCGCCTTTCTTAACAGACTGACCAACCGAAACCTTAACGTCAAGGATAGTTCCGGGCATAGGAGCGGTAACCGCAACATTACCCTTTGTTCCTGTAGCAACGGGAGCTTTCTTTTCAGCGGGAGCAGTTGCCTTGGGAGCTGCTGTAACAATGGGAGTTGATACGGGTGCCGATACAGCACCGTCAGCAGAAACTTCTTCTACAACGACCTCATAAGACGTGCCGTTTACTGTAATGTTATATTTTTTCATTTTATTTGTTCCTTTCAAAAAATCAAATTACTTTCTTCTGAATGATACGACCTTAAACTTTACTCCGACGCTTTCGCTCTCTGCCGCTGCAATAGCCGCAGCGATAACGGCAACGATCTCATCGTCACCACCTGCTGCAGCAATGGGTGCAACAGCTTCATCCGAAGCAGTATCCTTTTCAACGACAACGTTGGAACGCTTCATCGGCAGATCGTAAAATGCGATCTTAAAAACCGTAAGGCAAGCCCAGATAAGACCAAGTACTGCAAATACGACAACCATTCCGACAAGCACTATCTCACCGCCGAAAGCGAGCGTTTGACCGAAGCTTGATGAATTGTTTGTTTCTAATAAGAAGTTCATAGCCGATCCTCCTTAATTAAAGGGGAAGGACCTTGCGGCCAAAGATAGCATTCTGTCCCTTAGCGCAAAGCATAAGCAGAGCAGAGCATACTCTGGCTCTGAGCTCATTTACGCTGATTATATCATCTATCTCGCCCGAAGCTGCTGCACGTGCGGGAGAAGAAACCGTCTGCTTCCATTCCTCAATGAGAGCATCTCTTGATTTTTCAAGCGTAATATATTTATCCCAAGCAAAGGCAACTCCACTGTCAGTAGTAAGGGCGCAGATTTCGGAATCATCCGTTGCATAAACTATGTCGGCACCAAGCGATTTAGAACCGAGAAGCACAAACGATGCTCCGATTGCATGACCGTTTATAACAGTAACCTTGGGAACGGTTGCGGATGTGTATGCAACAGCAAGCTTAGCAAGCTCGGGAGCAAAGAAATTAACCTCATTCTCTTTTTCTATAGCCAATCCGAGAGAATCCACAACGGTAACTATGGGAAGATTGAATGAATTGCAGAAATTAACAAAACGAGAAATCTTTCTTGCAACAGGAGCATCTATCCTACCGTCATTCTTAGCAAAGGAATTTGCAACAATTCCGCATCTTACACCGCCAACGGTAGCAAAAGCAACGGTTACAGCGGCAGCGAAATCGTTTCCTACGGGATAAGCTACGCCGTTATCGGCAATCGTTGCTATAACAGCATCGGCATCACCGGAGAAATCAAGTTCACCTATCATTCTGTTGAGGTTGTCGGTGCAGCTCTCAACAACTATACCCGTATCGCTGTTCATAGGCAGGAACGAAACGAGACCTTTGATATAGCCTGCGCACTGTGCAACGTCTCCTGTGTAAGAGATAAGTGCATCCTGAGCATTTTCAGCACCTGTGAGAGCAGGGGATGAAACGTAAAGCAAAGCATCGGAAACCTTAACGGTGAAATCAAACATTGCTGCGATAGCGCTTGAAATTCCGATACATTTACCTGTAACAAAAGCTATCTGGGGAATAACGCCCGATGCATTTGATACAGCTGAGATAATCTTACCATAAGCGGCAAGACCTGCTGTTCCTGCAAAAATGTCAGTTCCGTTGGAATTAAGAATTCCTATAACCGGAGCACCGTTCTTAATTGCAAGATTGTAAAGATCAACGATCTTCTTCGCATGGCGGTCATCAATTGCTCCGCCCATTCTCGAAGCGTCCTCCGCGAAAGCAAACGCCAACTTACCGTCGATTGCTCCGTATCCGCAGATAACTCCTTCAAATTCATTTGCTTTTTCTGTGGAAACAAAGTCGGAAAAACCTCTCGTCGTGTAAGCACCCGTTTCAACGAACGAAGCCTCGTCAAAGAGCATTGCAAGCTGCTCTCTTACGTCCGAGCCCTCGCCGCTCTGAAGTGCAGCGCGAAGTTCTTCAGCCTTTGGAAGTCCGCAGATTTCTGGTTTTGTGTATTTGTCCAAACCGAATTCCCGATTTGCCCTCAGGCAAATCTCTCCTTCCTTTTATTATGATCTCTTTAAAAACGGCAATTCCAAAAATGCCAATTTTCACTAGATATAATATATCACCAAAATCGGTACAAGTCAAGTCATTTTACGAAAAAGTGACAAATATTTTTATATAAATATAAAAGGTCGGAGCAATGCTGTCCGACCTGAGAAAATTATGTATTAAATGCGCTTATCAGAGAAAATCTTTTTGCGGAATATCTGTATGCATTTTCAAAATCCCCGATCTGTTTATAGCAAAATTCAAGATCCGAATATACACCGAAAAGCACGCATGCATTATAATCGTACGTTTTGTATTCCTCAAGCGCTGAGAGAAGTGCGATCGCCTCTGTATAATTATACTTCTTTAACAGTTGTTTTGCTTCAAGATGCTTACCGTATAATTCCGAGGTAAACTTATAATCATAATCGAGGATTATATATTTATAAAATTCGTAATCAAAGTGACTGAGTCGAATTTTATCGTAGATCTCTTTATCAAATTCAAGCAGCGGTGACTGTATGTTTTCAACAACGGCAAGATAAAGCGGGCAAACAGCCTTTATTTCATCAGTATCGTAAATCGTATTTTCCGCACTTTCAAGTGCAAGCTGCAGGTATTTTGCAGCGCTCGTCAGAGAACCGTTGCAAAGCATTTTTTTACCGTGCATGAACGAGCACATGGAATAGATGTAAGAAAGCTCATCATCTCTATCCGAAAGAGCATCAATCACCGACATGCAGTACTGATAGTTTTTTCTTTTGTATAGATCCTTAATATAATCTATTTTCTGCTGCTTTTCATACATAAAAAGGGAAGTATCGGAAGAGAAAAGATAAGGTAGCGGAATATCAAGTTTTTTCGAAAGATAGTCTGCGGTCTCAAAGGACGGCATAGCACTGCCCGACTCAATAAGGCTGAGCATATTTCTCGTCATAAAGTCCCCGGCGACGCATCGCTGCGTCATTCCTAGTTCAAGCCTGCGCTTTTTTATTTTTTCTCCAAATGTAAAATTATTATTCATTTTTCCTATAAATCAAATATCAAATGTTATTTTAGGGCAGATTAAGAAATGGGCTTTTTTATCTTTAAGTCAGCCAACGGATTGTTGTCAACCGCTTGTTCAATATTTCGGTTCACAACGTGAGTATATATCTGCGTTGTATTAAGTTGCTCATGACCTAAAATTTCTTTCAGCACTCTTATATCTACCTTTCCCGTTTGGTACATCAATGTTGCAGCGGTATGACGAAGCTTATGTACCGAAAGTCCTTTAAATCCAAGCCCTGCCATGTCAAAATATTTGTGTACCATCCATTGAACTGTCTTTGCAGATATTCTTTGTTCGCGAGAGCTGAGGAAAAAGGCTTTATCAGAGGTCCTTACGTATTTCGGGTCAAGGCGTACCTGTAAATAATCCTTTATTGCATTTTTTGCGAAATCATTGAGGTATATCAATCTTTCTTTGTTTCCCTTACCGATCACTCGCACGGTACTGAGATCCCTTGAAAAGCTCTGCAAATTCAAACCTACAAGCTCGGACAGACGCATACCTGTGTTGAGAAACAATACCACGATTGCGAAATCTCTCGCATTTGTAGGGGATTCGATATCGTTACGGATAGTTTCCAGAAGCTTCAAAGTTTCATCGTAATTCATATATTTCGGTAATGTTTTTGCAGCCTTAGGAGCATCTATTTCAAGCGTAGGATCCTCATCAATATAGTGTTTTTTCGATAAATACTTGAACAGCGAACGTAGGGCACTGAGCTTTCTCATCCTTGTGGTAGAGCTATTGCCGCGGTCAAAATTTGCAAACATCAAATATTTGATTATATCATTCTGCTTTACACACCTGATGTTATCAAGCCCTACGTCGGCAATTGATATTTTCTCAAATTCGTCCATCGAAGGGGTATCACCGTCTTTTATCTTCATATATCTGAAAAAGGTACGAAGATCTAACAAGTATTCACAAACGGTTTTTTCCGAATTACCTTTAATAACGGAAAGATGTGTTGCATATTCCTGCAATATCGGAGGGAAGGTCTTTATTTCCGAGCCTTTCAGTGTTAAAACTGCCATAAGCCTGTACCTTTCTTTGATAGTCATACTTATATTATACAAAATTCACAGAAAATTTAGTGGATAAAGTGTAAACTTTTTGAATTTCTACTTGTTTTTTTTCACCTTTATGTTAAAATAGATGATGAAATGCACATAAAAACTTAATGAGGGAAGTATGCGTTTTTTTAAGAATAATCTCTATATAATATCCAAGCTTATGATAAACCAGGTCGGTGTTGCCATATTTTCATTTTTCCTTTACACCGCGGCAGGTGCCATTAACACCGATTCCACCATTTCTTTAACCATAAAGATATCGATTTCCGCCTTTGCTATAGTTTTTTATCTCGTTTTGATATACAACATCGTATGGGAAGTCGGTGCTAAGGACAAGATAAAGATTGACGGAAAGAGATTGCAAAGAACTCCGCAAAAGGGAATTTTGCTTGGGATTTTTGCAAATATAGCTAATTTTGCGGTTATCGGTACTGCACTTGTACTTATGCTGATCTACATGAATACAGGCGTAGAGGCTCTGAATTCTGTTTTTGCCGTACTTAATTTCATATTCCGATTTTTTGTTGCAATGTATCTCGGTGTAATACAGGGAATTTGTTCTCCATTCGCAGCAGACCAAAATCTATATTATCTCACTCAGACTATTGCATTCCTTGTATTTTCAATTCTTTCTGCGTTGGCTATACACCTTTCGTATATAATGGGGCTTAACGATTGGAGAATAATCCCCTCATCAGGCAAAAAGAAGTAATAAACCTTTTATTTCCTCCATATATTTTCCTAAGTATATGGAGGTATTTTTATGAAAAAAATACGTTTTAGCAATTCGGGAAGCCTTGGGTATTATCCTCACATCGTGGCGTTTATCTCTGTCTTTCTTCTCATATCCGTCATAGTTTCACTTATGTTTCCTGCTGATATTCCAACCGCCGGCGATACGGATGTTAAAAAAACCGTTATAATCGATGCAGGTCACGGAGGAGAGGATTGCGGTACCATAGGAACGAGCGGTGTTTATGAAAAGGATCTTAATTTTGAAATATCAATGAAGCTTGGAGATTATTTGACGGCTGCCGGATATAACGTCATTTATACACGGACGGAAGACAGGTTGCTTTATACCGATGCAGAAAATATTAAAGGAATGCGGAAAATTTCCGATCTGAAAAATCGAGTGGCAATAGCAAATTCATATTCGGATGCTATATTTGTCAGTATACACATGAATTCCTACGGTGCAAGCTCATGCCACGG
Organism: uncultured Ruminococcus sp.; assembly: GCA_964617165.1. GTDB lineage: Bacteria > Bacillota > Clostridia > Oscillospirales > CAG-272 > UBA1740. Next base: position 9,565 of record CAZTWE010000047.1, on the reverse strand, counting down.
ATTGCAGGTATACTATTCAAAAAATGCGGAGGGCTCGCGCACATTGGCGGAATCGGTGCAGACATCGGTAAAAAACAAACTTCAACACAGTAACAACAGAACGGTAAAAGAGGGAAGTGAGCTTTATATACTTGAAAACTCATCAAATCCCGCCGTGATAATTGAATGTGGATTTTTGTCAAACCCGGAGGAATGCGAAAAACTTTCTGAAAAAGAATATCAAAAGGAATTGAGTTTTGCAATTCTTTGTGGTATTATAGGTTACAGTAAAAAATAATTCATCACAGAGGATATTAAATGAAAGGAAGCAAAATTGTGTTTGTATGCCGCGAATGCGGTGCAACCTCTCACAAATGGATCGGTAAATGTCCCGAATGTCAATCATGGGATACCTACGATGAGGTTGAATTAAATGAAAACAAGCGAGGAAGAAGCTCTTCTTCAAAAATTGCACCAAAAAACAAGGCAGAAAAAATATCAGAGCTTCAAATTCCCGAATATATAAGAACGGGAACGGGTATGCAAGAGCTTGACAGGGTGCTTGGTGGCGGTCTTGTCGCAGGCTCCGTGGTTCTGCTTTCGGGAGAGCCCGGAATAGGAAAATCTACGTTACTTCTGCAAATATGCCGTGAGCTTTCACTCACAAGAAAAGTTCTTTACGTATCGGGGGAGGAATCAACAGGGCAGCTCAAGCTTCGCGCTGAGCGTCTCGGCATTTCGGGAGATTCAATATTCCTGCTCACCGAAACCGATCTTGACTCTATTATATCCGAATGTGAACGGCTCCAGCCTGACGTGATAATAATGGACTCCGTGCAAACTATATCTTCGGATACCAATTCATCGGCGCCCGGCAGTGTAACTCAGGTAAAGGAGGGTGCGCTTTCGCTCATCAATTATGCAAAAACCTATGGCTCAGCCGTGTTTCTTGTAGGACACGTTAATAAAGAAGGGGGAATATCCGGTCCCAAGCTTCTGGAACACATGGTTGATGCAGTGCTATATTTTGAGGGCGAAAGGACCAACTCTTACAGGATAATAAGAGCCATAAAAAACCGTTTCGGTTCTACCAATGAGATAGGCGTATTTGAAATGGGAGATCGCGGCTTATGCGAGATACCAAATCCAAGCGAGGTCGTCATGGCGGAAAGACCGAAGAATACAAGCGGATCATGCGCGGGATGCGTGATGCAGGGTACAAGACCGATAATTACAGAAATACAGTCACTTGTAACCAAAACCGTATTTCCTTCCGGCAAGCGTGCTGCTGACGGATTTGATCACAACCGTATGGGACTCCTTATCGCTGTTCTGGAAAAAAGAATGGGGCTTAAATTTTACGAGAATGATGTCTACATAAACGTAGCGGGCGGAATACGCCTCGATGAGCCGAGTGCGGATCTGTCGATCGCAATGGCACTGATAAGCGGTATTACCGACAGGATAATTCCCGATGAACTGATAGCTTTCGGTGAGATTGGGCTTTCGGGCGAAGTTCGCGCTGTATCTCATATAGATTACCGAGTCAAGGAAGCTGTGAGACTCGGATTCACAAAAATAGTATTACCAAAAAAGAACATCACTCCGTCGCTTAAAGTGCCGGACAGTGTCGAGCTTATCGGAGTAAATAATATTTATCAGGCACTTGCCTGTATGAAAATGAAGAAAGCGGAATAGCTGCGAGTGGCGCTCAAACGGGGCTGGTCTAAGTTTTTAAACTTGGGCTAGCCCCTCATGCATCACGGGATAAGGAATTTTGATCAAAAATTTCCGTTTTCAAGTAACAGACTTAAATTTTTGTGCAAAACAAATAAAATACAGCTTTGAATTTCTACATTTAGTGGGCTAAATCTTCAATATATATTCTTGAAATTAAACGTAAAATAGTGTATAATTAATTTATATGATGCTATTGAATTTACACATGCGTATCATAAAGCAATCACCAAAGGAGTCTTAACAATGGAAAAAGTCTACACAAAAAGTATTCGTAACGTTGCACTGCTTGGGCACAGTGGAGGAGGTAAGACCTCTCTTGCAGAGTCAATGCTTTATATTTCAAGGCTTACAGACCGTCTTGGAACAACAGCTGACGGAAATACCGTCTGCGACTATGATCCCGAAGAAATAAAAAGAGGTTACTCAGTTTCAGCGGCTATGGCACCCATGCTTTGGAGCGGTACAAAGATAAATATACTCGATACTCCCGGTTTCTTTGATTTTGAGGCTGAGGTACGTCAGTGTGTAAGAGCAGCAGATGCTGCCATAATCGTTGTTGACGGTAAAGCGGGAATAGAGGTAGGAACAGAATCCGCATGGAATTTGGCTACCGAAGCAGGAATTCCCAAGGCATTCTTCATTAACCGTTTTGATGACGGTGAATCAAGATTTTACCGTGTATTCGGTCAGATAAGAGACAAATACGGTGTTACCGTATGCCCCATTCAGATCCCGATCATTGACGGTGATACGGTTATAGGTTTCGCTAACCTTATCGACATGAAGGTTTACACGTTCGAAAAAGCAACGGGTGAGTATGCTATATCTCCCGTTCCCGAAAAGTTTGCAGACGTATGCAATGAATATCACAATATGCTTCTTGAAGCTATCGCGCAGACCAGCGACGAGCTTATGGATAAATTCTTCAACGAGGAGCCTATCTCACGCGAAGAATCTCTCGAAGCTATCCACCAGGGCATTATAAAAGGCGAGATCGTACCTGTATTTTGCGGTGCTGCTACAAAGAACTGGGGTATAAAGACACTCCTTGATACCGTGGCTAACTCATTCCCCAGACCTACCGCTCGCGGTGTTGAACATTCGGTTGATGCTGATGGTAACGTTTCAGACGTTGCTATCGATATTGACAGCAGTGATACATCGATATTCGTATTCAAGACTATTGCCGATCCTTTCGTTGGAAAGATGTCCTTCTTCAAGGTCATGAACGGAACGCTCAAGCGCGATATGATTCTTCGTAATACAACGAACGGCACAAATGAAAAAATGGGCAAAATCTTTATGATGCGCGGCAAGAAGCAGATAGATATGGATGAATTTGCTTGCGGTGATATCGGTGTTGTTGCAAAGCTTTCCGCAACTGGAACAAACGATACTCTCACAACAACAGCTGAGAACATCAAGTATGCTCCCATTTCTTTCCCCAAGCCTTACATGAGCATGGCTATAGCACCTGCATCTAAGGGTGACGAGGATAAGATCTCCGGCGGTATTGCAAGAATACTTGAAGAGGATCTTACGGTTAAATACGTAAACAATTCCGAAACCAAGCAGCTTGTGCTCTCGGGTCTCGGTGATATTCATCTTGATATTATCGTCTCAAAGCTTAAATCCCGCTTTGGTGCATCTGTTACACTCTCTAAGCCCAAGATCGCTTACAGAGAGACCATCAAGGGAAAGTCTGACGTTGAAGGTAAGCACAAGAAACAGTCCGGCGGTTCCGGTCAGTACGGTCACGTAAAAATCAGATTTTCTCCCGGAGAGGAAGAGGGACTCACTTTTACCGAAAGCGTATTCGGTGGAGCGGTTCCGAAAAACTTCTTCCCCGCAGTAGAAGCAGGTCTGCGTGATTGCATGCAGAGGGGCGTGCTTGCAGGTTATCCCGTTGTTAATCTTGCAGCTGAGCTCTATGACGGCTCTTATCATGACGTTGACTCTAACGAAATTTCATTCAAGCTTGCCGCAGCTATCGCATATAAGGAAGGACTTCCTAAGGCTAAACCCGTTATTCTTGAGCCCGTAGGCGCACTCAAGGTATACGTTCCCGATAATTACGTTGGTGACGTTATGGGCGATCTTCCCAAGCGCCGCGGAAGAGTTCTCGGCATTGAGCCTGTTGATGACGGAAGAGGCACTCAGGTAGTTATAGCAGAAGCTCCCATGGGTGAAATGACTGACTACGTGATTTCGCTTCGCGCTATGACGCAGGGACGCGGAAGATTTGATATGGAATTTGTCCGTTACGAGGAAGTTCCCGGACCTATCGCTGAAAAGATCATAGCTGATGCTAAAAAGGATGCATAATCCCGCATAAACCATACAATATAAGCAGACCAAGTCGTATTTTTCGGCTTGGTCTGTTTTTCGACAATTTAATATTGTTTAATATTTAATACGATAATACTTGACTATTTTTTAATTATGTGTTAAAATATATTGTACAATTTTTTAAAAAGGATGCATTTAATTTATGGAAGACATTAGACTTGAGCCGATAGTAGAATACGACACCCCTGCTTATGCACCCAGAAAACGCCGCTTCACTGATCGAAAAGACGGTAGGAGATTGCGTACTATTTCTGCTACCAATCTATTCCAACCGTTCATCATGGAAGAGAGAAACGATTCTCAAAACCAATTTGAGGACGTTATTGATATTACAAATGTTGAGAAATATCTTGATGAAAAGCATGCCGAGGGCTTTACCGATATGTCACTCTTGCACGTTCTGCTTGCCGCATACGTAAGAGTTGTAGCCGAAAGACCTGCAATCAACAGATTTATAGCAGGACACCGCGTTTACGCAAGTAAGAATATAGAAGCTGTTATGACTATCAAAAAGGAAATGACACTTGAGTCTCCCGATACATGTATCAAGGTCCTCTTTGATCCCAGAGATAATATTTATAATGTATATAAAAAATTCCGTAACAAGGTAAAGGAAGCAACTCAAGAGGATACCGATTTTGACAATACGGCAGGAGCATTGGCAAAGCTGCCAAGATCCATTCTCAGAATTGCCGTATCACTTCTTAAATGGCTCGATTATCACGGTTGGCTTCCGCAGTCTCTGCTTAATGTCAGCCCATTCCACGGCTCTATGGTTATAACCTCGATGGGCTCATTGGGAATTCCGGCAATATATCATCATCTCTATAATTTCGGAACGCTGCCGATCTTCGTTTCATACGGCAATATCTACACCGCTGATGCAATAAAGCGTGACGGTACAAGAGAACGCCACCACTTCATCTCAATAAAGGTTGTTACAGATGAGAGAACGTGTGACGGATATTATTATGCATCCGCGTTCAAGAGATTGAAACGTTATATGCTTCACCCCGAGATACTCGATAATTCTCCAGAGAAGATCGTTGAGGACGTTGATTAAATACATAACAAAAGCAAAGGCTTCGGTTAATTCTCCTTTATGGAGAGCTTGCCGAAGCTTTTCTTTTGTTGTATTATGAGATCTGACGCTCGATCTCTTCTATTACTTTCGCTATTGCCGAATTATTTGCATGGCAAGTAATTCTGTCCGCAACCGCTTTCAAGGCATCGCAGGCATTTTCTACCGCATAGCCTACGTCTGCCGCTTTTATCATTTCGATATCATTCTCATAGTCACCAACCGCAACAACAAGCCTGGCCCCCAGCTTGTCCGCAACACGGCGTATCGCTGCGCCCTTGGCATTTTCGCGCTTCATGATCTCAAGGCTTATATCCCAGCTTCTTACCGCAATATAATCTTTGAGATCAAATTCGTTAATTTTAGATACTCCAATAAGCGAATTTTCAGTCGAATCCGATCTTAACAATATCTTATATATATTCTTTTTCATCAGATCGTATTTTACATTTTTATAATCCTCGATGCTATAAGAAACAGGCTCGGGCTCTGTTAAATCATCTGTATAGAATGATACATACTGATACGGCAATCCGTTTTCAAGCAGATAATCTATTATATCGAATAAATATCCGTCGCAAAATCCGCTGTGCAAAACCTCATTGTTTTTCGTATCGATTATGTAAGCACCGTTGTAAGATATAGTATAGGTGTTGATATCGAACATGGAAGAAAACTTTTTCAAAAATTCATAGTATCTTCCGCTGCATACGGTAAATTTTCCACCGTTATCAGTAAAATATTTTATGGCACGCAAATTTTCATCGCTTATTTTACCGCCATAGTACAGTGTGCCGTCAAAATCAGTGGCAAGCAGTACACCGTCAAATTTACACATATCATTCCTCCAAAAAATTATTTGTTTTTTACTATATCCGCAAGATTTCCGCCATTCATAACGTCAAAGTAAGAAACTTTACCTGACATTTGTGAAAGATCGTATTCATCTCTGTTGATTTCAAGGATTTTTCCGTTTGCAAGCTTAACTCTCATTTTTGCGAAGTAGGGAAGAGAGGTTGCAAAGTCGGGACGCGAGGGTGCTACCTGATAAAGTCCCATAGCAGAAAGCAAATACCATGCCGATGCCGATCCGTTATCCTCATCACCGGGATACCCCTCGATGCCGCTGTTATACAGCTCGGCAAGCCTTGTTGTGTGATATGCTGTTTTTTCAGGAAGCCCGATTTCACTATATATGTAGGGAATATGGAATGAGGGCTGATTTGATATAGCGCACTGACCGTATCTGCCCTGAACAAGCTCAGCCATTTCGTGTATAGTCCGATTGTATCCGCCTACAAAGTATATTTCGGGAGCTGTCATGAGCTCGTCTATTTTATCAGCAAGCTTACCGCCGTACAGTTCATTAAGCCCTATCATATCATGATATACACCAAATGCGTTCTGCCATGCCGAGCCCTCTGTATAATCACGCCCCCATGCAAAGGGATTGAAGTTTTCATCTCTGAAGCAACCGTTTTCATCCTTACCGCGGATAAATCCTGTTTCGGGATCGAAGAGCTTCTGATAATTTTTAGCATATTCAAAATATCTTTCGGCAATGTCACTGTAACCGAGCTTTTGCGCAGCCATTGCTATGGCAAAATCTCCCAAAGAGTTGTCAAGCGTTTCATTTACGCTTTCCTTAGCCACCGTATACGGCACGTATCCGTATTTTCTGTAAGCACCGAGTGCAACGCGTCCCTCTCCGTGAACGTTGGATTCAACTTCACCGTCCTTGAGCATTGCTTCAAATATCTTTTCTGCCAAATCACGGTCTACAATATCCTTAACTATCGCATCTCCCATAGTGGCTTCAACAAGCATCCCCGGCATGCATCCCAGATTATAAGGACATACCCATTTAGGCAACCAGCCTGTATCAACGTAATAGTTATAGAATCCCTCTGTCATATCACGATACAGCTTTGTATCTACAAGCGAAAGATAGGGATATAGTGTTCTGTAGGTATCCCAAAATCCGTTATCTGTATATAGATATCCCTCCGTCTTCTCACCGGTAGCAGTATTTACGTGCATAGGCTTTCCGTTCGCATCGATCTCATAAAATCTTCTCGGCCAAAGGAATGCTCTGTACATGCAAGAATAGAACGTAGCCTTTTTCTCCTCATCGGGATCTTCGATCTCTATTCGCGAAAGATATTCCTCCCACTCTGCGGTAGTTTCGGCTCTGATCTCATCAAAGCTTTTTGTCGATATCTCTCTTTCAAAATTCAAAAGTGCCTGCTCACGTGAAATATACGAGGTTGCAAGCTTTATCTCAAACTCACATTCGGAAACACCAAGTGATATTTTGTTTTCAGCAGCCTCAAAAGTGCAGGGAACAGTAAGCTTGATAACGATATGCTCTTTTATTCTTCGGGGATCATCGGGCTTGTAACAGCTTTTTTGATCGCACTGTACCGTGGTGATAAAAAGTGTGGAATTTTTTTCGTCAAATTCGTACGTGCAGCCGTCTCCAGCGAAAACTACGCGATTTATACCACCCTCATCCCTGAATTTGAATTTGACTGCCGCACATTTATCTGTAGGTGTCAGTTCCATCTGATACCTGTCTCTATCAACATATACAGACATGTATGCAGGCTCTATAACTGCTTTATTGTTATCAAATGACGACCAATACACGCCACTGCTGTAAAGCTCATCACGCTGCCCGTAAATCAAAAGTCTGCCGTAATCTCCAAGCCAAGGCGATGGCATGTGCGTTAGTCTTATTCCCTCAAACGACTTAGAAAGCGGGGAATAAAACCAATGAGGGCTTCCTATTTCATTTTTGCTGGAATCGTTCTGAATAGTATAAAAATTCATACCGTGCGGAACGGCACAGACAGGATAGCAGTTTCCATTTGAATATCTGAAGTGGTTAAACGAACCCATTTTAGTGTTTACATATCTATAATTTTTCATTGTTTATCTCCATTATGAAATATATAATTAATTGGCTAAGCTATAAAAGTAAACTTACGTATCGCTTTTTTTCGAGCATTCCAACGCATCATTTGGTGCGTAGTCTGAAAGTAACGCTGCAATTTTTTCAATAGGAAGCGAGAGTATAACGTCGCGTCCGGAGCATCCCGACTCAATACATCTGAAACCAACGAACGACAATCGATGATTTAAGATAATCTGTGCGACAGCTCTTCTGTCATGGCTGTATTCCTCAAAAAGATTGCGAGCGAACTTTCCCATTTGATCAGCGTAATATAAAAGCTCGGAAAGCTTATAATCATAGAATTTGATAATATGCTCAAGCGAGGCTGCCTCTTTACAGAAAAAATCTATTTTATGGCGTTCTGTTAGTAATAGCTGTAAGCATTTCTTTTTGCTCGGAGTAGTGTACGTAGACACGTGGTGCAGGGAAATATAATCGAGTGATTTTACCTTTACACGGTGCCAATTTTTATCTACCACAACAAACCCCTCTTTGACTATCTCATCCGAATCAATCAAGGAGTTAAGCGCAGCAGCAGCCTTTATGCAATCCTCAAGACTACCAAGGGGATATTCCTCCGGCTTTATTATCCCAATGTCAACATTCATTTCTTCCCCTGTAACATTGTTTCTTGTTCCTATGTGATAAAGCAGGGTATAGGGATACTTTATAACAACGCGTTTCTCGGGACTGACAAGCTCAAAAATATACGTATTGTCCTTATGCAGGGAATCGATCGGTATATCACCATAGTTACTTGCTCTCTTAATGAGTGTTCCGAATGTAAGACCGGGATTTTCTTCAATTTCGGCAACATCTGAATCTATTGTTTTATTGGTTGAAAATCTCCAACGGTCCTCGCGCTTGTCATACCAAAGCTTAACTATCGATCCGTCAATCTTTTCAAGAACTCTTGCGCTTTCCCAATCTATCGTATCAGCGTATGCCTCGGTGTGATTTCCAAATTTACGAAACGGCCAACAAACCACGTCAAGCGTGGACGTGTCAATTATAATACCTCTCGCTTCCTGAACTATCGGATCGAAAAAATCAGCATTTATATTATAGTTGAATATAGCATAATCACCGTCTCTTTTTATTCGAAGAGCGTATTCTTCGACGAGTAGGCGCTCCCAATCATCGGGATTATGTGCTAAAAAATTACAAATAACAGATTTGCTATTCATTTATATTCTCCTAGGCAACGTTATATTGCCACAACATAGTTATAACTATAGGAATTATAACATATACACATTTTTATTTCAAGTTTTTTGCAAAAATTTATCCTAAAATAGGTTTGATTTTTCACCTAGCAAACAAAGCGCAAATTCTCAAAGTAAATGCAACAGTAGCACGAGGAGTTGCATTTACTATGAAAAATGGTGGCATTTAGTCTGAGAAATCTTTGAAAACATAGTGCTTACGGGGCTTTAGCTTTACTTTCCTTCTTAGATCCA
>CAZTWE010000046.1:0-18111 GCA_964617165.1 uncultured Ruminococcus sp. | reverse complement strand
CTGCTGCCGAAATCATTAGGTATATCCTCGTAGCACGTAGCCGCAGGGCCGTGCCTGTAGCTCTCGGTCTTTGCCTGTGTGTATACGGGGCCCTTTACCGCAGGTCTTTCTACCTCTATCTCACCGTCATGAAATCGCCAGCCGTCAACAAACAGTATTCTCTTTCCCATAGCATAAATCCCCAAAAGCACTTTTATTATTCGTCGAAGCCCTCAAAGCTGTCATAGCCCACAGCGCACAGATAACCGAGATATTCGGCATAATCTATATCGCGAATGTTAGTCATATAGTGGTTAGTATAGCGTTCTCCGTCACACTCCCACTCTATGTAGTAGAAGTGTTTTTCATCAGAAGAGCACGGAATACTCAGCACGGGGGTGGACTTCTCACCTTCTGCGATAACCGTTCCCTCGGCAACGACAGCTCCGACGGTCATATCCGTCACACGGTAGGTCAGGTGCTTCTCCTCACGGTATTCGTTGACCGCATAAAGCGGCAGCATGCCGCCGTCAGGCTCGTCAAAAATCATGCAAACGGGATTTTGCGAACGCTTGATATAATGATACGCAAGCTTCTTTATTCCGTAATAATCGACTACCGCATCCGAGAACTGCGGCCATCCGTCAATAAGATTCCACCATATAATGCCCGTTCTTCTCCATTTAGTCACGCGGAAACGCTCAATGAAGTATTTTTTAGCCTCAGCCTGTGATATCTGGCTTGCCTTAGCAAAATCCGAAAGGGTATTCGGCACGGTTTTGCCGAAGAGTGTCGTTACCTGATTTGCCATAAGGCGTATGCGGTAGGTGTAGGCGGATTGAAGCTCGGGAGATGCCGAGTGATATAGCCACATCGGGTTATCTATGCCCTGCCAATTCTCCGAATTTTCCGACGTCCAGATGCAATCCTCAGGGATAAATCTTTTTACCGACTCGGGAGAATTGCAGGCGTGATAGCCTGTTTCAGAGGCAAAGCAGCATACCGAGTTGCGGTAGAAATTGCCCTTGAAATAGTCGCGCGGGCCCCAGAGATGGTCCTCGGTTGTCTTGCCTTTACGTTCGTATGCGATACTGTCAACGTAAGGGGAGGACGGCAGATACGGTCTCGTATAGTCGTGCATATAGAGAATACGCGGTATCAGCTCGCGTGTTATCCTGTTTCCGTTGGGATCGCGAGGGAAAAGCCCACGCCAGGTGATCGCAATATCGTTCTCGTTATCACCTGCCCAAAGAATTATCGACGGGTGGTGACGAAGTCTTTTTACAACGGTCTCTATCTCCACAGCGAGCCTTGACATAAAATCATCATCCTGCGGATACACTGCACAGCCCATGCAAAAGTCCTGCCAGATCAGTATTCCCTCTCTGTCGCAGAAATCGTAAAGAAGATCGTTTTCATACACGTTTCCGCCCCAAAGCCTGATTGCGTTGCAGTTTATATCGGTAAGCATGGGAAGTATCTTGGGTATTCTCTTCTCATCTCTTGAGTGAAGCGCATCAACGGGCACCCAGTTCGTTCCCATAAGGAAAACGCGCTTGCCGTTGACTTTGAAGCAGAACTCTCCCTCCCCATTCTCATCTATCACCGAGCTTCTGATAAGCTCTGCAACTCTTATTCCGAGCGTGGTTTTATACGTGTCTATCACCTCACCGAGATACATGAGCTCTACGGTTACGTCATAGAGATTTTGTTCACCGCAATTTCTCGGCCACCAAAGCTTAGGCGCGGGGAGCTTGATAGGATTTTCCGCTGAGGTGTGATGCAGCTTAGTTTCGCTTTTAAATACGCTCTCACCGCACACACCCGTAATTCTGACGGAGTAATCCATACATTCGTCACGCCCGATCGTGACGTTCACACAATAGCGCAGGTGCGCCTCCTTCTCATTGCACTTTGAAGTATAGCAATAAAACTCGTCTATTCGCTCTTTTTTCTCTTCAATAATTGACACGCCCCGCCATATACCGAGTGAAACTATCCTCGGCATGATATCCCAGCCGTACATGTGCGCGGCTTTCCTTATATGCAGCCCCTCAAGGGTATAAACGGCTGCGCTCTCACCTGCCGCAGTGGGATATTTTCTTGCCTCTATCACTGCCGGACGTATATGTACCGTCAAGAGATTTTCACCTATTACAAGCGCATCCCCAAGCGGAAGCTTATGAGGTATAAACATATTATCCGTTTTACCGGCGAGAGTACCGTTGACGTATATATCGGCAATAGTATCAATGCCCTCAAAATACAGTGCGGGATTTTCCAAGCCACCGTCATAGATAAAGCTTTTGTAATAAAAGGCGTGCAGATATTCGCAATCACGCTTCGAGTGATTTCCACCGAAGAGTGGGTCCTCAATAACGCCTGCGCGCTCAAGGTCTATTTCAAGATTTCCGGGCACCTCGGCACCAACCACCGATGAAACAGCCAGCACGTCATCAAGCTGCTCGGGCGAGCCGCAATTTACGTAGTCCGAATTTTTTATGTAAGCGAGTTGCCAATCGCTGCCGCAAAGATCAATTTTTTTCATAAAGTCCTCCGTTTTGCGTGGTTTTTTATCTGAGGCTAGTTTAGCACAAAGCGACAAGCAAGTCAATAAATAAACTAAATTTATGAAAATAATGTGCGAAAGTATGAAAAAACTGTTGACTTTGAAGATGCGCTGATATATACTTTAAGCGAAAAAACACAAAACCGAGGAATAGAATGAAACGGCTCATATTTATAATTCGTTCAAACGCTGTCATGTTTATTGCTATGGCACTTGCCCTTGTCACAATGCTCATAGTACCGCCTGACGGTGAGTATCTCGGATACTTCGATTTCAAAACGCTGACCTGTCTTTTTACGGTGCTTGCCGTTGTATGTGCACTGAGAAACGTGAGATTTTTCTACACGGTTGCCGAGAAAATAGTCAAAAACTTTAAAAATGCAAGAATTGCCGTAATTGCCCTTGTATACATAACCTTTATCGGCTCTATGCTTATTGCAAACGATATGGCTCTTATTACCTTCCTGCCGCTCGGCTATTTTGTGCTTATCAGCTCAAAAAAGGAAAAGTACATGTGCGTTACCTTTATTTTGCAGAATATCGCCGCAAATCTCGGCGGCATGCTTACACCGTTCGGCAATCCGCAAAACCTGTATCTTTACTCGAAATTCAATATTGCCGACGGTGAATTTATGTTGATAATGCTCCCCTGCTTCCTGCTATCGATAGCACTCATCACGCTCTGCTGCATTATATTCATAAAACCGGAGCCGCTGGAATTCAACGGCATTGAGCGAAAGCTGCCGACCGTAAAGGTAGTTATATACCTTTTGCTCTTTGCGTTTTCCATTCTCTGCGTTTTCAGATTTATTCCCTATCAGGCGGCACTGATAATAATTCCGATAGCAATTTTCATTATGGACAGAAAGGCTCTTGCAAACGTTGACTACGGACTTCTTTTGACCTTTGTTTTCTTCTTTATCTTTTCGGGCAACATGGCGCGCATAGATATTGTAAGGGAGCTGATGTCGGCACTGCTCGACAAGAGCACTCTGCTCTTCTCCGCGCTTTGCTGCCAGCTTATCAGCAACGTGCCTACAGCGATACTGCTATCGCAGTTCACCGAGAACTACCGCGAGCTGCTTATCGGTGTAAATATCGGTGGCTGCGGAACTATCATATCATCGCTCGCCAGCCTTATCACGTTTCGTGAATATTGCTTACACAACAAAGGCAAGGGAGGCAAATACCTGCTCGTTTTCTCCGCATTCAATTTCTCATTCCTGATAATACTTCTCGCATTCGCCTTTCTGTTTGTGTAAAAGCATCAGATGCCGCCCCCGAAGGGAGAATTTAATTGAAAAAGACCTACAAATTTATAAGGATTGAAATTATAGATAAGCGCACCGGTGAGAAAACCGTAGTGGAATAATAACGAATACGCCGAGAGCATATTTGCTTCGGGGCGACAACTAAATTGGGGCTGCGTCATTTAGGCGTAATCGAAAACAAAATTGGCGAGGTAGAAAGAAATTTCCGCCTCGCCACTGCTTTTTCATATTTGATTAAAAGTTTTCACAGGCAATTCATTGTCAGCACGTAACAACTACAACGTCAACGTCACCCTCGATAAGAGGCAGGATATTGCCCTCTATCTCTTTACCGTTTACCGTGATAGACTTAACACGGGTGCCGCCGTTCACATAAGAAATATGATAGTTGCAGCCTCTGAAAAGCTTATCTATCGAAGCGGTCTTCCATGAGGTGGGAAGGCAAGGATCTATCTTGAGGCCCTCCATTTCGGGAAGAAGTCCGAACACGTAGTTGACAAGTGCCTTCTGGAACCACTGACCTGCCGCAGTTCTCCAGCTCTGACCGGGCGTACCGTAGCGATAACCCGTCTGTTTTCCGAAGTAGGAATTGCACATAATGTACGGCTCTGCTCTTCCGTCAACAACCTTGTTGCGGAAAGGAAGTATACATTCAAGGTCTGCCTCGACACGGTCTGCTCTCTTGAGCATCGCGTCTGCCGCAAGCTTCCATGCTATCGTGTGCAGATAAACTCCACCGTTTTCATGTATGCCCGCATGCTTTGTGGTAACGGAGCCTATGCCGCTATCATACTTCGTGTAAGCGGGAGAGGATATTACCGTTCCGAGAGGGTCGGAGAGATATTTTTCAACCGCATCCATAGCGATTATCTCTCTGCCGCAGTCTGAAACGCCCGAGAATACAGCCCAGATCTGAGGAATGAGGAACATCTTGCCCTCCTCGCACTCATGCGAGCCGATCTTAACGCCCTTATCGTTGATAGCATCAAGATAATATTCACCGTCCCAGCCGTGCTCCTCTATTATCGCACGCATCTCCTCACCGCGCTCACGCGCAAGCTTAGCGTCCTCGCTCTTGCCGTAAATATCGGCAATTTCCGCAAAGAATTTGTTAGCGCGATACCATGCAATAGAGAGCCATACGCTGACACCGACTCCGCCCATTCCTGCCATGTTCATGCAGTCGTTCCAGTCACCGCCCCATATTCTGATAAGGTCGTGAATACCGCGGAACTTATAGAGGAAATCAACAGAGCGGTAAAGATGCTCGTATACCGTACCAACCGTACCGTCATTATAGGGAACCTCAATATCAAGGATGCTGACGTCACCAAGCTCCTTGAGCACCGAGGATGCTGTAAAGTTGAGCCACACCGTATTATCCGAGAAATTATTGGGCTTTATCTGTCCGTCGATAAACGTTCTCGGAGCAAATCCGTCCGAATACTGATAGGAAAGTATTCTCTTCAGTCTCTCAAGTGCAAGCTTAGGGTTGATATTTGCCATACAGTCGGTATCGCTCGTAAGATCGCGGTAGCCGTTGTGGCGCACTCTTGCCCATCTTGAGCCGAGATTGGTCTGATGCTTCAGCCACTCGAACATGCTGTTAAGCATCTCATCGGGAGTATGGACGGTAACCATATCCACCTCGGACTTGAATTTTTCAAGAACAGCGGCAAGCTCGCTCTCGAAATACTCGTTGTTCGCGTAGCTCTTCTGCATCTGCTTTGCTTCTTCAAGGGAGAACGCTATACCGAGTATGTATACAACGGCAGCCTCCTCACCGGGAGCAAGCTTGATATTTTTATCCATAGCATAGGCAAGCTTTTCACCGCAGCCGGGGAGATTGTTGCAGCCGCCCTCGTCAACAATAGCGGGATGCGCAAAGGATCCGTACGGACCTATTATTGCGTTGTACGCGCCTGCATATCCGTCACACTTATCGGAAAGTGCCATAAAGCCCCATGCCGTGCCGCCTTTTCCGTACATGTTGTGTCCTTTTTTTATGTAGACACCGTTAAGCTCGCTATCAAAATACGATGCCTCGGTGTTGTAGCCTTGTCGTGTGTAAGCAGCATCAAATGCGCTGTCGCAGAATGCGAGCACCTTGATCTCTCTGTCACTGTCTGAAAGGTTCTTAACCTTGATCTGCCAAAGCTCGAACGCGCCCTCTCTCGGAACGGTTACCGTTACGGTCGAAGAAATACCGTTGTTCTCGGTATATATCTCGGTTGCACCGCGATAATGGATACATTTGTATGCATCTCTTTTCTCGTTGACGGGATTTCCGCCGATGCCCCAATGGCGCTCGCCCTCAATGATGAAAAATCCTCTGTCCTTGACAAGCTTCAAGCGCCTGCCGAGATTATCCTGCAAGAAGCTCTCACCGAGCGATGCCTGGCTCGTGTAGGTGATATAACTGTCATTCCAGAAATAGTTATACCAGTTTCTCGGGATGTTCGGCTCGGTAATGCAAAAATCAATACCGTTTTCAAGATAGTGTCCGTACTGTTTGCCCATTTTTTATTTCTCCTTTTTAGTGGTCGATTTTATTTTTGCTATCAATCTGCCGATCAGCGTTTTTCCGTCTTTTCTGTGGAATAGCACACCGATAAGCATAATAACCGTGAAAACTATCAGGTAATAGAGCGCATCAAGCCTGTACTTGTATACCGCAGAAAATACCATAAACAGGCACGCAAGCGTTGCAAGCGATGGAAACACAAATCTCTTTGCGGGATTAAGGTCGGTGCACTTTACCATTATATAAATGAAGATAGGAATACATGCGGCATAAAACGTTATTATCGGAAGCTCGTCGTTCTCAAAGGAAATGAGATCCGGCAACGAGCCGTTTATATAGCCGAGCTGCCACTGCAACAGCCATACGATGCTGAGAGCCAATCCGAAAACCGAAGAGCGAATGGGCATATCGAAGCGGCTGTTGACGTGAGAGAACTTTTCTGCCATAGGCCCCTGATCTCTTACCGCTATCGAATATATACCGCGGCAGGAGGCAAGCATGAGTCCGTTTGTTGTTCCGAGGCAGGAGATTACGACAAACACGTATGCGACCGTGCCGAATACGGGGCTGCCGAAGAGCTTTGAAAACGCATCCTTAGGAAGATTTTCCGAGGCTATTATCTCGCCTGAGTGGAGCGTTCCGAAAATACCGAGGAAATATCCAACGTAGACCGCTATAATAATAAGCGCACCGAAGAACAATGCTCTCGGCAAGTTCTTTTTAGCATCCTTGAGCTCGGAATTTATCGTAGTTGCGAATATCCAGCCCTCAAACGCAAAGGCAAAGGATACCACCGCACCGAAAAATCCGCCGCCGCTATGAGACCCCGCATCACCGCTGCTGATAACGGCATTATCCGCAAAGGTTCCGCTGATAAGACCCGCTACCGTTCCGACTATAGCCATAACAACAAGCGGTACAAGCTTTATAAACGTAGTAGATACCTGAAATTTTGCAGAGAGCTTCGGGGAAAGAACGTTGACGGCAAAAAGCATCAGAAGATAGAAGAGTGCGAGCAAGAGATTAACGACCCAAAGGGGTACCGCACCACCGAGAGCTTCGTCATTCACACCGAAGAGCGTCAGCGTGTAGAGTGCGGATATCCATGACAGGCACGCGGTAAGCGTAGGATAAAAGATAGTGGTGAAGAACCAGCCTACGTAATAGGCATAGTCAGCTCCAAGCGCAAGCTCGGAGTAATCCACGATGCCGTTTACCTTTTCCACTCTTGAGGCGAGCAGCGAGAAGCAGTATGCGCAAACAAGCATTATCATTCCGACGGTAAGAACCGTCAATATACTTCTCAGCATATTGCCGTCATTACTGTCCAGCACGTTCTGAGCTTTGAAGAACACGCCCGAGCCTATAACCGTTCCGACTACCATAGCGATAGCCGTCGGCAATCCGAAGCGTTTGTGCATTTTATTTTCGTTTTCCATTAAATTCTCCTTAAAATCCGGGGATTGCCTCAAGGCATGGGAGCTCTCACTCCTCACCGAAAACCTCTTTTCGGAAGGCTTTGACGTTCGCCTCGATATCCTCACCGAAGAATACCGCAGAGGTCCCCGCGACGAATATGTTCGCGCCCGCATCCCGCATCATTATAGCGTTGGGGATGCTCACGTTTCCGTCAACCTCTATCTCGGCATCCGCCTTGCCGTTTTTATCAAGAAATTCTCTCGCGCGCTTGATTTTTTCTATAGAATGAGGTACCATGCTCTGCCCTGCGAAGCCGGGATTTACCGTCATGATAAGCAAACCGTCTATATCGTCAAGCACGTCGATTGCCACCTCGGGGGGCGTGGCAGGATTTATGGCAAGCAGCACGTGCGCGCCCTTTGCCTTGAGTGCGGCAAGCACACGTTGCAGATGCCTTGCAGATTCGTAATGTATGCTGACGTAATCCCCACTCGTGATAGGAAACAGCTCGATCTGCCTCTCGGGCTCCTCTGTCATAAAATGAAGATCAAGCGGTATTTTCACTGCACGCCTCAGCTGCTTTACAAAATCCACTCCGAGCGCTAAGTTGGGAACAAAGTGCCCGTCCATAATATCTATATGTAAAAGCTCCGTTTCGCTTCTCTCAAATGCACGAAGCTGTGCTGCAAGATTCATAAAGTCACAGCACATCATAGACGGTGAAAGCTTATCGTTCATATTTTTACTCCTCAAGCATGGCAAGCACGGTATCCCAAACGGCACCGTCCTGCGCAGTCATCCTGTTCCAATCATAAGAGGCTACAAATTCTCGCCTTTGCTTCTCGGTGGCAAGCTCACCGCGTTTCTGCTTACGCGAAAGCTCCTTCACGTAGCTTTCAAGATACGTGACGGCATCCTCGGTATAATTCGGATTATGCCCCTTGTTATGAGTCATAAGAAAAGATATATTTTCCTTATCTGAAAGAGCTTTGTAAAGAGTATCGTAATGAGGAGCCTTTTTACATCTTTTATCGTTATCCGAATATATGAGCAGAACACGCGCCTTTGTCTCCGAAAGCGTCTTTACCGCATCAAAATCCACAAAATCGGGATTGGCACTGCGCTCCAGCTCCATTATAGCCCTGCGATATCCGCTGAGAATTCCCGAAAAATAGGAATTTATAAGAAGCTGTACAGAAACGAAGCCCGAAAATACAACGGCGCGAGCTATGTCGGGGTGCAGCGCGGTTATATTGAGGGTCGAAAAGCCGCCCCAGCTGTGACCTATAACGGATATCTCTTTGCCCGAGAGGCTACCGTCTGCCTTTATCGTGCTTATGCAGTCGTTAAGATCGCAAAGAGACTGAGCCATTCCGTTTGCCGACTCGCCTCCCGACTCCATGCATCCCGTATGGTCGTAAGCAAATACCGTGTATCCGTTTTTGCAAAGCAGCTCTATTTCCTTCATATATGAACGGTGGCCGCCGCCGAAGCCGTGATCAAAAACTATCAGCTTATCCTCTCTTGCACCCTCGTAGCTGTAAATATATCCCTTGAGCTCATGCCCTGCCGAAGCAAAAAACGGATATTCCTTGCAAAGGAGTCCCGGAAAATCCTCAGCCGAGAAGTAATAGGCCGTACCCATATCATCACACCGCGTATATGCCATAGCGCGATAAACGTCAACTACCTGCTTTTCAAAAATCATTTGTCTGCCCCCAAAATTCGCTTTATAAAGTCACTAAAAAATGCTAAGTCCAAGCCTTTTGCTCAGCTCCTCCATAGCCTTTATGCCGGCGCAGCTGTTGCCCTTTTTATTGAGCGACGGAGAGTAGATACCTATCCCCATGCCCGACGGTACTATAGCCATAATCCCACCGCCGACACCGCTCTTTGCAGGCACACCGACGTTGAGAGCAAACTCGCCCGACCCGTCATACATACCGCATATCGTCAGCATCGCGTTTACGTATTTTGCATACTCCGCGGGAAAAAGCCTCTCACCCGTTTCAGGGTCGCATCCGTGAGCTGCAAACACAAGAGCTATCCTTGCAAGATCCTCACAGTTTACCAGAATGGAGCAGGCTCTGAAATAAAGGTCAACTACCTCCTCCGCATCGCAGTTTATGAGTCCGTATGCTTTGAGAAGATACGCAAGCGCACGGTTTTTGTTTCCTGTCTGCCGCTCGGAAAGATATACCCTCTCGTCAATACCGATATCGGGATTTTTCGCCAAAGCTCGCACAAGCTTTATAAGGCGCAGGAATTTCTTCTCGTAGCTCTCACCCCGAATGAGGGTGCAGAGTGCTATCGCGCCTGTGTTTACCATGGGATTTATGTGGTCTCCCGTCAGGGCAAGGTCGCTGTAGTTAAAGGAATCAAACGGCTTTCCCGTTGCCTCAACTCCGACAAGCGCCCTGACCGTTTCCATTCCCTTATCCATAAGTGCGGCAAGCAGGATTATCGGCTTTACTATGCTCTGCATTGTAAACGGCTTTTTATAATCACCTACTCCGCACACCTCACCGCTCTCCGATACCGTGCATATACCGAAATCCTCGCGCCTTGCCCGAGAAAGCTCGGGAATATAGGTTGCTACCTCGCCCATTTCGGCAGCAGGTGCCGAGACGTGTAAAATTTCACTCAGTAATTCTTTCATTCATTGTCTCCAATATTATCCGAGGCATCAGCTCTCAAAGCATGAAACTGCCGTGGCGTATATCCCGTTTTTCTCTTGAATATTCTGCAAAAATAGCCTGCATCGTAATATCCGCACATCGCACCCACGTCGGACACGGAAATCCCCGTGCGGTGAATATCGGAAAGCAGCCGTTTTGCGTTTTCAATGCGTATATCGGTGAGATAATCAAGCGGTGTCACACCGCACGCAGAGCTTTTTTGTGATAAGCACCTTTTGGAATTACGTGTATACTCCCGGGGTAAAACGGATAATCCATATCCCCCACGGATATAATTCCCTCTCCCTCAAGATTGAGTATCACCTCATGAGATGAATGTGCATGCGCGCGGTAGTATTTATACAAGGTTTGAGATATGCCTGCCAGCAATAATGCCATCTTATCTCACCTCTTTTTGGTTATTTACTTTATTCTAGCACAAAAAGTCGCTTTTGTCCACACAAAAAGCTGTTTTTATTCTACATTTATAAAAAAGCACGTGATACAATCATATTGAAGCTTATAAATTCAATGAAAAGGAGCGATATCGCTCTTCAAGGCAATGGGATACGGTGATATCATTGCCATAGACAAACGCCCCGAGGCACTTGAAAACGCAAAACGCTTCGGTGCAACCGAAACCTACCTGCCCGAAGAAATACCCGAGTCCTACGTAATGACCTTTGAGACCATGGGAACGGTAAGCCTCACGCGTGACGGTGATAATTTCAACATACTTACAGGCGGAATTCCTACGGTAATGGAATTTACCGGCACGGAGGACGGACTCCGCTTGGCAGGCTCGCTTGTAAGAGGGCACGGCAGGCTCGGCATCGGCGGCTATCACAATGACGGCGAGCGTACTATTGATTATAAGCTGTGGAATTTCAAGGCTATCACCACCGTCAACTGCCATGAGCGCCGTATCGACTACGAAGCACAGCTGTGCAGAAGATGCATGGAGCTGCTTCATCGCGGTATATGGAGCTTCACAGGTGTTACCAAGGTTTACGACATGCGTGACTTTGACCGTGTCAGCGAGATGATGGAAAGCCATACCGACGGCTTCATCAAAGCAGCCTTCAGATGCTGATGCGGCATAGCCACGGTCAAATCCTCCTTGACAGGTGAAATCCTGCTTTGCAGGGTTGTAGTTAGACGGATTTTACTGCGTTGTGTTTGGCGATTATTGCTGTGCTCGGTGCGGTATGGTGTAAATCCCTCGTTTTAGCATATCTCGCCTGTGGCGAGTATGTTAAAACATATCGCAAGGCGAAGCCTTATTTCGCTCCCAAAGGGAATATCGCAAATCCCGGGGGATTTATATCGCTGCGTGTTATCCGCCCGGGCTAACACGCTAAGTTTCTCCTGCATCGGTCTCGTATTTTCTGATAACGCTTCTCTGATATTCTCTCGGTGTTGCCCCAATTCTGCGCTTGAAAGCGTAGCTGAAATAGGACTGAGACGAAAAGCCGCATTCGTAAGCTACCTCGGTCAGCGTGGCATCGGTGGTAACTATCATATTAGCCGCCTTTTTAATGCGCTGCTCCTCAACGTAATCCCGAAGAGCCTTACCCGTTGCAGCTTTGAAGAGGTTATGGAAGTATATAGGGCTGAAGCCCGCATAAGCGGCAACGCTTTTCAGCGACAGGTCGTACGTCAGATTTTCCTTTATGTATTCTACCGCTTTTTGCACAGCGGTATTGTGAGACCTCTCCCTGCCCTCGGGTAGGGCTTGCCCGATATCCCTTGCCAGCCGCCATACAAGCTCAAGTATAAGACTGTGCACTATTATCTCGTCGATCTCAAGAGCGGTATCGTAATACTCTATTATCCTTTTGAATATATCTGCGTATTCCTCGCGCTTTTCTACCTTTATAAAATCAGGCATACCGAGCAGCACGTCATAGAGAGTACCGCCCTCAAGTATCAGATGGATGTAATAGCATTTGAACGGAAACGTCGTGTGCCTTATCTGCCCGGGCTTTGCACAGATAACGGTATCGGGGCTTATGTGCATCTGGCATTTGTCAATATACGATATTCCCCCTGCCTCCGTCGGCAGCTCTATTTCGAACATAGTAGCCTTTCTGTTCTTTGACACAGCCCTGCCCCGACCCGCTGCGTGAGAGCTGTATATTCCCGCCGCAACCAGTCTGCCAAGCTTCATATCCATTGCAATATCCTCCAAAAACAGTAAGATTTCTAATAAAACCCGTAATAATACTGTATGTATATACTAACATTTATTATAAAATAAAAGCGTAAGTATGTCAAGGGCAGCTAAGAAAAAGTTGTTGCTTACCCCTGATAAATAATGAGGAGTATGAGTGATGAAAGTTACAGACGTCAAAACCTTTGCGGTTGATTGCTTCCGCACAAACTGGGTATTCGTCAAGGTCTACACCGACGAGGGTGTGGACGGTGTAGGCGAGGCAACCCTCGAATACAAGGAAAAGGCACTTATCGGTGCTGTTGAGCACATCAAGGAATATCTTGTCGGCAAGGACCCACGAGATATAGAAAAGCACTGGCATGCAATTTACCGCGATGCTTATTGGAGAGGCGGTGCTGTGCTTATGTCGGCACTTTCCGCGGTTGAAATGGCGCTTTGGGATATACTGGGTAAGAGTCTCGGTGTACCTGTTTACAGGCTGCTCGGCGGCAAGGTAAACGACAAGGTGAGAATATACGTAAACGGCTGGTTCTCGGGAGCAAGAGAGCCTGAGGAATTCGGTGAAAAGGCAAGAATAGCCGTAGAGCGCGGTATAACTGCAATGAAATGGGATCCTTTCGGCAAGAATTACCTTGACATATCATCGTCCGAGCTTGATCGCGCACTCAGGTGCGTTGCAGCGGTAAGGGATGCTGTAGGAGACAAGGTAGATCTTCTTATAGAGGGTCACGGAAGATTTAACATTCCCACAGCGGTTAAGATAGCAAAGGAGCTTGAACAGTTCCGCCCGATGTTCTTCGAGGAGCCCGTTCCGCCTGACAATCTTGATGCGCTTAAAGCCGTTAAGGACAAGTCCCCCGTTGCGATATCGGCAGGAGAAAGACTTTACACGCGTTGGGACTACAGACCGATGTTTGACAAAATGGCAGCTGACTACATTCAGCCCGACATATCTCACGCAGGCGGCATAATGGAGCTCAAAAAGATTGCCGCAGAGGCTGAGAGCAGATACATTCCCTTTGCTCCCCATAACCCCTCGGGCCCTGTTGCAAACGCGGCAACGCTGCAGCTCGCGGCAAACTGCCCCAACTTCTGCATACTTGAGATCATGTATTCGGACGTTGTATGGCGTGCAGACGTTACAAACGAGGCACTTTCGTATAAGGACGGATATATCGATATTCCCGATAAGCCCGGTCTCGGCATAGAAATCAATGAGGATGAATGTAACAAGCACCCCTATCAGCCACACACACTGCGCCATTACACAGGTGCGCTTACGGATATTCGCCCCGCTGAGACAAAGTTCTATTTCTGATACGTTCTTAAGGACACCATTTGGAGAGAAAAAATGAAAACAGCAATAATAACAGGTGCGTGCATCAACACAGGAGTTGCAATAGTTGATAAATTTTTGAGTGAGGGTTGGTGCGTTGTATTCACAGGAAGAAACAGCGAAAAAGTAAAGGAAGCAGAGGAAGAATACAAACAAAAGTTTGCAAACAGCAGGGTTTTCGGCTTTGCGATAGATTCTCTGCTTGACGAGAGAACAGTTGATGAGGCAGCTGTGGAAGATTTATTTTCGAAGCTTGACGAGCTTGGGCTCATCCCCGATGCCCTCGTTTTGAACGCAGCGGATCAGGGTCTTGGAATAAAGGCACTTGAAAATCCCCTGGCCGATTTTATGAGGGTCGTAAACACCAACGTGGTCTGGAATTACTGCTTGTGCGAGCATGCCGCAAAACGCATGATAAAGAACGGCGGCGGAAGCATCACCTTTATAAATTCCAACACCGCCTACAGAGCGATACCCGACAGAATAGCCTACGTTGCATCGAAGGGCGGTCAGCTCGGCATGATGCGTGCTTTGGCACTTGATTTCGGCAAGTACAACATAAGAGTAAACGCGGTGCTCCCCGGTATGATAAAAACAGACCGTTGGGAGAAAAATCCCGATTTCTACAACACCGTTCCCTCTCGCTTCACCCCCATAGGTGACGTTGCCGTAGGTGCAGACGTTGCGGATGCCGTATGGTACTTTACCGCGCATGCAAGAAACACTACCGGAGCCGAGCTTGTTCTCGACGGTGGAAACACCATCCAGCTTTACCCCATAATACCGAGTAACGACTGACAGACCGAGCAGTGTAATTCGGCAACAAACCCGACAAAAAGAGCAAACACACAAGGCGTAAATAAGACCTTATGTGTCTGCTCTTTTTTTATTAGTGAAGTTTTTGCTACCGAAAAAGTGAAGCTGTGTCATACACAGTGATTATCATTTATCATCTATTCCGCAAATCACTACCTTACACGGTTTACCCTGTTTTTCAGCGTATTTTATAACCGATAGCGTTCCTTTGGAAATTCCATCCCAGAATGCAATGATACTATCCGCATAATCTACGATTTCCTTGTTCCTCACGATTGGCGCGGCGCGACCGTAACGCTCATATTTCGGTAAAAATTCGGTAAGCCTCAAGCTCTTTGCTTTTGCATATTCCGCAGCGAGGCGATCTACACCGACAGCACCCCCTGATACTATTTCATCAACGTCCTCGCTGATATACTCGTCAAGCACTATATCAGTCAAATTTCTTGAGCCTATAACGGCAAGTTTCATATTTTCCACCTTTCAATTGAACTCATTTTGAACGCATAATATGTTCATATTTAACATATTATCACAAAATAAGTGTAAAGTAAATACACAATAAAGTCAAAATGAGGTTTTTATGGCTACAAAAAGTTTATCAATCAGAATTGAAGAAAAAATGCTGGATAAATTGCACGTGATTGCAGATTACGAGGGCAGAAGCGCAAACAGTCAGATACTTGTTCTCATCCGAGATCTTATCGAGGAATACGAAGCAAAGCACGGAGAAATCAAAACGGGAAAGAGATAAGTCCGAGATTAGCCGTAAGAGAGTCTAACACGCAAGCCTACGGCAATAAATTTTAGCAGCTTTCGTCGTACTTCGCCTTATAAAGTGCTCCTAGCCAATGCCAACCTAAATTACACCCGGCAAAGGCTTCGCAAAAAATGCGCGAAAATGAGGTTTTTACAGTGGCTTGATTATGTTATCGGTAAAGCTCTCAAACCAATCGACAGAGATGCGCTGACCGTTGAGAAGCCACTCAGAGGGGCAAGTGTTTTCCATCCAGTCGAGCGGAATGAGTTCATCTTTCTGTATGGAGTTGACCTGTAACGCTCCTTTTACCGCATCTGTGATATTTTCTCCGCTTACCTCGGTATCCCAGCTTATGAAAAGAGGTGAGCCGCTTGCCGCGAGCAGCCTGAGCCACTTTTGATTTAGCTGCCACGGAACGTTTTTCGTTATTGCCGCGCAATCCGCATCGGAGAGGTAAAAGGTTTTATTCTGCATAGCGCGGAATGCAAGCGTGTTAACGCCCATGACTCTTGTTCTTTGCCAATCGCGTCCGCTTGTATCGTCACCCGTGCGGTTTATCTCAACAATTCCCGCGCACAGATGCCCTATAGCGTTACACCCTATGAGCACAGCGTCACGCGATGCACGGCGTATACGGCGGTACATATTCAGGATGATCTCTGCGCCTGTTTTGCTTCTGTCGTAAAAGCTCCATTGCCTTTGTCCGTTTGCCAAAAAGCGCGGTGCATCCTTACCCCATTTTTCATACACGTCATTGGTGATGAAATCAAATTTTATAAGCTCATAGCCCCAATCGACAATGCGCGAGAAGATATCATCGATATAATCAAGGACCTCATCCCGTGACGGGTCGAGGTATTCGGGATTTAGCTTGCTTCTCCACTCATCGGGAATATCCGACGGTGCCTTTTGCCTGAGTGGGCGCACCCATATTCCGGGGGCGGCTCCCTTTTCCTTTATCTTTGCGGCAAGAGCTCTCATATCGGGGAACTTTGCGTTGCCCATATGCCAGGGGCCGTCACATCTGTTGATCTGCCAGCAATCGTCTATAACCATATACGGTCTGCCGAGACCGTGCGCATTTTCCATAAGGCAGTCGGTGTCAGCGAGTATCCTCTCCTCGGAGGATATTCCGTACGCGTAATACCAGTTGTTAAATCCGTATACCGACTCTTTCGGAAATCGGGGATCGTCACACATTTCAGCGCAGAATTTCCTGCTCGCGCAAAATGCCGACATATCATAAAAGTTACCGAATATTATTCTGCATAGCTCAAGCTCTCGCGAGCCGAGAATAACACCCTTTGTACCGCATCTGATATCTATATGCAGCGTAACACCGCTCGCATCGTATTGCCATGAGCAAAATGACGCAGGGCGCACCTTTACACCGAAGCCCTCGGTATATCTTCCTTTGGTATCTTCAATTCGGTCACTGCCGTTTGACACAAGGCAATACCAGGGCATGTGCCTTTCGGGAGAAATACCTCTCCATTCAAGGTCTCCGTAACCGCGCTCCCATGCATCGCCAAAAATTTTGACGGACTCCTTGCGTTTTTCTTCATCCTTGAAGAGCCATTTTAAAACAACGTAACACAGCGGCACGTCCCCACCCGCGACGGTCGGTGTCAGAATATCGTTTTCTATACCAATTGAAAGCTTAACGCAGCTCGCCTCGGTAGAATTCGACGAATAAAGAATCGCGTTGTTTTCTCCGAAAACATACGCAATATCGGGAAGCCTGATTTTCATTTCGTACTCCTTTGATCTGTTGAATATACTCGCCCGTGCTTGAGATCGTTCAGGCACGAACGTATATATTTTAACACAATAATTTCCGCTTGTAAAGAGTTTTCGCATCAGTAAATACCGTAAATATTTGAGCGCATATTCCGCTGCAAAAAGCAGAAAACAGGCTGAGTCAAAAGCTTTCGGCAAACAATTGCTTCATCCAAAATCTCTTTTCCGCATTTTGAACAAAATTTCATAATAGCTCTCCTTTTTATAATGATATACCAAAATGGGATATTTAGATCATACCATAATGGTATATTGCGCTATGAGAATTCAGAACGCGAAGCGGATTACGAAGCACTTATAAAATTTGCCGATTACTTTAATGTTTCACTCGATTATTTACTTGGAAGAACAAAAAACAAATAAACCTTGAACTTCCTGCAAATTTGTCGCGGATAAGACTTTGCTAATGCAAAGTTGGAGGCTCTATCGCGTCGGAGCTTTGCTCCTAGCGAAGCCCCGTAAGTTGGGCTCCAAAGCAAAAAGACCATCGCAAAGGATGGTCTTTTTGCTTTGGAGCGGATTACGGGGTGAGCGAAGAAAAAACAGTTGATAACTGTTTTTTGCAAGCGAAGTCCCTCACTGCGAGCAGAACGAGCAAGGCTGGACATTGCGAAGTTATGCGACACAGAAGAGGGACGGGAGAGAACCCGCAGAACCTCGGAAGAGGTTCTTGGCGTGGAAGATGCCCCTTATCCGCAAAAAAAGACACCGATACGGTGTCTTTTTCCTTTGGAGCGGATTACGGGGCTCGAACCCGCCACCTCCACCTTGGCAAGGTGGCGC
>CAZTWE010000045.1:0-18266 GCA_964617165.1 uncultured Ruminococcus sp. | reverse complement strand
CGAACTCCGGACACCTTGATTAAAAGTCAAGTGCTCTACCAGCTGAGCTACAGGGGCAAAAATAGCGTTGTTTTTCAACACGCTAGAATATAATAGCACATTTTATTTAATTTGTCAATAGCTTTAAAAAGTTTTTTTAAAAATGTTCAACACAATTCGGATTGGAGATAAAAATGCAAGTTTACGCAAAAAGATCCTTGGCAGCGGTGCTTATCGTTATCATGCTGCTCTCCCTCTCTATGACCGCCATCGGTGCAACCACGGCACAACCCACAAAATATTCGACAGAAAAGAACTCGGGACAGCGTGACGTTGTGTGCACAACTCTTAACGGTACGGGCGCGGCAGCCTACTATACGGGCGGTTATACCTATGATACGCTTTCAAAGATGTCGGAAAGTGAGCTGCTGAGTGCACTGAGAACTCTCATGACAAGCACTCACAGAAATACGACGTCTTACGATGACTGCAAAACATACAGCGATGAGACCGACTGCCAGAACGAGGACGGCACGGTGCTTCTGCTCTACACCTCTTACGTTGCGAGTATGGCTGATTTTGACGGAAGCTCACCCGGATGGAACAGAGAGCACGTGTGGCCGAAAAGCCTTGGCGGCTTTGAAACCTCGGGCGCAGGTGCAGATCTTCACCATATACGCCCCGATAACGTACAGACAAACAGCACGCGCGGCAATAAGCTGTACGGAAACGTAACAAGCGGCTCGCAGGCGTGGGCTGATTCTCTTGTCGGAACAAACGTTTCGGGCGGTACATATTCCTCGTCTTATTTTGAGCCGCACGATAACGTTAAGGGTGACGTTGCAAGAATATGCCTGTACGTTTATGCAAGGTGGGGCGGAAGCTACTCCAAATGCTCTAATATCAAAAACGTTTTCCAAAGCGTTGACGTTTTGCTTGAATGGTGTGAGCTTGACCCGGTTGACACTTGGGAAATGGGAAGAAATGAAGTTGTCGGTGCAATTCAGGGCAACCGCAACGTTTTTATAGATTATCCCGAATATGCATGGCTGCTATTCGGAAAAGAGGTGCCCGATACAATGGTGACTCCCTCGGGGATGGCTATGAGTTCAGGCTCAACAGGCTCCACCACTTGTAAGCACAGTACAACGGAGGTTATCGGTGCCATCGGAGCAAACTGCTCCGATACAGGCTACACAGGTGACGTTTATTGCACAGAGTGCGATGCTCTTGTTACCAAGGGTACCGTTATCTCCACTACAGAGCACAGCTTTGGCGAATGGGTAGTTACGAAGCCCGCAACGGTTGCTGATGCAGGCGAGCGTGAACGCACGTGTGAAGCTTGCACTGCTACACAAAAAGAAGCTATTCCCAAGCTCGATGCTCCGCCCTGCGAGCATACCGAAACCGAAAAGCGAAACGCAAAAACCGCCTCGTGCACCGAAACCGGATACACGGGAGATATGTGCTGTACCGCTTGCGATGCCGTAGTGAAAAAAGGAACAGTTACACTCATGCTGGCGCACAGCTTTGGCGAATGGAGCATAACCAAGCCTGCAACGACCGCAGAGACAGGCGTAAGAATACGCACGTGCTCAGGCTGTAGCAGCACTCAAACCGAAATCATTCCGATAATTGATCCCGAAAGCTGCAAGCACGAGACCACCGAGTTAAGAGAAAAGCTCGATGCCACCTGCACCGATATCGGCTACAGCGGAGATACCTTCTGCGTAATATGCGGAACTGAGCTCAGCCGCGGTGAAGATATTCCCGCGCAGGGACACAGCTTTGGCGAGTGGGAAACCGTTACCCCCGCGAGCACCGAGTCCATAGGCGTCATGAGGCGTACGTGCAGCGGATGCGAGCACTATGAAGAAAACGTAATTCCCCGCGAAAGATCTGCTAAGCCCGGCACCGTTGCCGTGATAGCGGTTGCTGCCGGCGGTACCGTTTCCGTAGCGGCTCTCGTAGTATTCCTTATTATAAGGAAGCGTTTTATATAATTACAAGCAGAAAGAGCAAACATGCCAAGACAAAAATCTTGTATGCCTGCTCTTTTTTGTTGGTTTTAGTTTAGCGTGATTTGTCCGTTAAGGACACACGCATTATGCCGCGCTGATTTTGGCATAAGTGCATTTCTTATTTTCGCCTTAAAGACTTCAGGTATTTTTTCTTCTCAGGGCTTATACGATAGCTCTCGATTGCCTTGCTTACGGTTTTGTTATGTACCCAAAGCGGTAAGCGCCGCTCTTCCAAATATATCACTGCCGACTCCCACTGTTTTGCAAGCGCGGTAGCAAAATACCATGCTATCATCATATTTACGTAGTATTCATCACTTCGCACTGCGGCAACGTCAGCGAGGTATTTTTTATCGAAATCGGCATCAAGGTAATAGCACATAAGACATTCAATTCCGAAACGCACGGTATAGGTATGCTCCGATGCGAGCCAACGCCCGATATATGGCAAAAGCTTTTCTTTGTTTCTCTGAAAAACGCGTGGGCGCAGTGAGTCGCAGGTTGCCCAATTATCGACAAACGGTAAAAAACGCTCGATCTCAACGATAGCATGATCAAAATCCGTGATTTCGGCTATGAGGAATGCATGCAGATTATTTTCTTCAAAATATGCATGCGGAAGCTCGGATAAAAATTCAGGGACTTCCCCGCTTGCCGACAGCTGTTTTGAAAGGCGGCGCAGGTTTGGCATCCTCACACCTATCACGGTATTTGGATCTGTTTTTGGCATAAGCTTTGATGAGAAGCTTTTATATTCTTTATCCTGAAGCTCAAATAATTTGTCGCGTACGTTCACGTTCTGCCTCGCTTGCTGTTTTTTATGTATTATATAACACTTACTCTGAAAAAGTCAATAGCCTGACCTTGCATATTTTTTCTTTACTCTGAGATAATATTTTCGGGGGTGATTTTTTTGAATTCTATTTTTCGCGAAACTTGCAATATTCCTGCCTTTCCCAAGCTTGAAAAGGACATAACCACCGACGTTCTCATTATCGGCGGTGGACTTTGCGGTGTACTTTGCGCTTATATGCTGAAGCGACGGGGTGTTGAGTGCGTATTGCTTGAGGGGGATAAGCTTTGTGCAAAAACCACAGGCTATACTACCGCAAAGATAACCTCGCAGCACGCTCTTATATACTCAAAGCTGACAAAGCTTTACGGCAAGGAATTTGCGAGAAAATATTATGAAGCAAATACCGAGGCTATTTCCGAATACAGAAGACTTTGCTCCGATGTGGATTGCGATTGGCAGGATGCCGCATCTTACGTTTATACTACGGATAACGTCGGACACCTGACGAACGAGCTGCGCGCTGCACGCGATATAGGCATTGACTGCCGATTTGTCAGGAATACCGAGCTGCCGTTTTCCATAGGCGGTGCGCTCTGCTTTGACAACATGGCGAACTTCAATCCTCTGAAGCTGGTTGCCAAGCTCGCTCCTCTGCTTGATATATACGAGGATAGCTCTGTCCGTGAGCTTGTAGGTACGGTTGCTCTTACCGACCGATATTCGGTATCTGCAAAACGCATAGTTATAGCAACGCATTTTCCTATAATAAATAAACACGGCTTTTACTATCTCAAAATGCATCAGAACCGCTCGTACGTTACGGTACTCAGCGGAGCCGAGAGGCTTCGGGGGATGTATATTGATGAGGCTCAGGGTGGATTTTCACTAAGAAGCTACGGCGAATACCTATTACTCGGCGGCGGCGCACATCGCACAGGGTGCTGTGGGGACGGATGGAATAAGCTTATCCAATTCAAGGACAAATACTATCCTGATGCAAAAGAGGTAATGCGGTATGCCACGCAGGACTGCATGACGCTTGATTCCGTTCCATATATAGGAAAATACTCCGTCTTTTCCAAAAATTTATACGTTGCAACAGGGTTTAACAAGTGGGGTATGACCTCATCTATGGTTGCGGCACGCCTACTCTCGGATATGCTTATCGGACGGGAAAACAAATACACTAAGGTTTTCTCGCCCTCACGAAATATTATGCATAAGACCTTAGCCGAGAATACCGCTGAGGCTCTCCGCGGTCTTTTAAGCTTCAGGAGGCGCAGATGCCCTCATCTCGGCTGCGCACTGAAATGGAATAAATACGAACACACGTGGGATTGCCCATGCCACGGCTCACGCTTTGACCGAGAGGGAAATATACTTGACGGCCCTGCAAACAGAGGAATAAGAGAACAATAAAAACCATTTTACTTGACTTTTCACTCACTTTGTGATAAAGTTATCGTATATAATACGTGAGGTGACAGTATGAAAGAAATCAAGCTTACAATATACGATCACAACATTTGGGGGAATATGCCCTCGACCTCGAAGATATCAAACAGAAACGTTGCCGTGGCAGAGCTTGTTGAGCTTTACTCGGCGGATATAGTTGCTTTTCAGGAATGTAATCCGAAAACTAGCCGCGAGCCGAGCGTTGATATTGCAAAACTGCTTTGCGATGAGTACAATGAAGCGTGCCTTGATATGGCAGGCGTGAATTTCACACCTCTTTTTTACAAAAAGAACAGATTTTCTGTAATCGAAGAGGGATTTGTACCTTATGAGGGAAAAAATGACCAGAATTCCAAGTCTCTTACCTATGCGGTGCTTGAAGAGCGCGAGAGCGGTGTGCGATTTGGGGCGATCTGCACTCACTTCTGGTGGCAAGCGAAGAGCGAGGCGGACAATCTGCAAAGGATAGAAAATGCGCGCGTGCTTCTATCCTACGTTGACATGTTACAAAACAAATATGACGTGCCTGTTTTCGCTATGGGCGACCTTAACTGCGGAAAACTCTCCGACCAGGGAGAGGAGCCGTACCTATACCTTTGCGAAAGACTGCTTGACGTACGCGAGACTGCCCCCGTCAGCACCGATACACTGACGCATCACGAATATCCTATACGGGATGAAAAGGATATATATCACGTGCCTCTGGATAAAACGCCCTACCGCACGCTGGACCATATTTTTGTTACGGAGCACAGATGCGTTGCGCTTGACAGCTTTGCCGTTGACACGTCCGATATGGCATACATATCATCGGATCACTTCCCTCTCATTGCAGAGGTTCGCGTATTTGGAGAGTGACGTGAGAGAGCTTTCCGGAATAGTTGAGGAACGCTTTGACGGCATAAGGATATCCGACTACCTGAAAATGAGGCTCGGGCTTTCGGTAACGCTTGTAAAGCGCGTAAAGCTCGGCGGAGTTTTCATTAACGGAGAAAACGTACACATGCGTGCGCTCGTACACGAGGGCGATGAGGTGCTCGTGAAGCTACCAAGCGAGGCGAGTGACGGAATTCGTGCAATAGACATGCCTCTCAATATCGTGTATGAGGATGAATATATTATAGCGGTATCCAAGCCCTCGGGCATGCCTACGCATCCCTCTCGCGGAAACAGCCTGCCCACTCTGGCTGAGGGCATTATGGCATATTTCAGGGATGAAAAATTTGTTTTCCGTGCGATAAACCGACTTGACAGAGATACAAGCGGAATAGTTATAATTGCAAAGGATGCAATCACGGGTCACAAGCTGTCATTGCAAATGAAAGAGGGCGGTTACAAAAAGAAATACTACGCGATAGTATGCGGTGTGCCCTGCCCCACCGAGGGTACAGTCGATGCGCCTATTGAACGTGAGTGCGAGGGTAGCATGCGTCGCTGTGTTCGCGAGGGAGGAAAGGCGGCAAGGAGCGATTACCGCGTGCTCCGCACGCTACCCTCGGGAAATTCGCTTTGCGAAGTAACTCTGCACACAGGAAGAACGCATCAGATACGCGTACACATGGCATATATCGGACATCCGTTATATGCGGATTTTCTTTACGGTGAGCGCGTTGAGGGCGAAAATTACAAGCTCCATGCAAGAGAGATAGGATTTGTGCATCCAATGACGGGTGAGCGGCTGGAGCTTATATCAAAATGCGATTTTGAATGAGGAGGACATTTTATGGCTGACAGAATTAAAGTTATCGTAGATACCGACGTCGGAGACGACATTGACGATGCCTTTGCCCTGCTGCTTGCTATGCGGCTGAATTTTGAAATAATCGGCATTACGACTGTTTTTCAAAACACGGTACAAAGGGCAAGGATAGCAAAAAAACTGCTTCTCGATTACGGCGGCTACGAAAACGTTCCCGTATTCGCAGGTGTGAAAACACCCCTTGCAGAGGAGCCTCGCGAATATCCTACGCTTTGCCAATATACTCCCGAGGTGGACGGAGAGCTATACACGCCAAGCTCCATTTTCGAGGAGGATGCAATCGACTTTATAATAAATTCCTGCAAAAAGTACGGCAAGGAGCTTACCGTAATTGCCCTCGGCCCATTTACCAATATTGCAAAGGTGATAGAAAAGGACCGCACCGCCCTGACTCTTGTGCGCGACGTTGTTATTATGGGCGGAGCCTACTATAAGCAGTATGCGGATTGGAACGTTATGTGCGACCCCGAGGCGGCAAAAATAACCTTTGACACACTCAGCGGAATACATGCCCTCGGAGCAGACGTTACGCACAGGCTTACCCTTCGACCCGAGGATGACGAGCGCATATGTGACTACAGCGGTGGGAACGCTGCTGCGCGTTACGTTGCCGAGCTATATCGCTTGTGGAAGAAAGGACGTAATAAGCTTGGAGTTTTGCACGACCCTCTCGTTATCTATTACGCAAAAAACAATGCAGTATGTAAAACCGAGCGATGCCCTGTTGCGGTAATAACCGAGGGGGTAGCAAGAGGCTTTACGCTGAACGTAACAGCCTACACAAAGGCGTATATGAACAGCGCCTACCGTGATTTTGACCTCACGCATACCCAAATACTTGCAAAAGAGGTTGACCGCGAGCTTATGCTGTGTGAATTTATGAAATGCTTTGAATACAGTGGCTGTAGCATTTAGGCGGAATCGAAAACAAAATTGGCGGGGTAGAAAGAAATTTCTGCCCCGCCACTGCTTTTTTCATATCTGATCAACATCTAAATCCGCACGCCACTTATATTTATTTTTGTCAAGCATTTATCATTGCAAGAAATTCGTTTTCATCTATTATCCTTATTCCGAGTTCCTTTGCTTTGGTAAGCTTGGAGCCTGCTTCCTCGCCTGCGAGAACGTAGGAGGTCTTTTTGGAAACGCTGCCCGAGACCTTTCCGCCGCGCTCCTTTATAAGCTCGGACGCTTCATCTCTCGTCATCGTTGGCAGAGTTCCTGTAAGCACGAAGGTCAGCCCCTCGAAGATATTTGATTTTTTCTCCTTTACGGCGTTGAAGCTCACTCCCGCCTCGCGAAGTCTCTCAACCAGCTCTCTTACAGTCGCATCCGAGAAGAACTCAACCAGTGCCGCTGCGGTTATATCTCCGATATCGGCAATAGATGCGAAATCCTCATAGCCTGCCGCCATTATATTGTCAAGAGTTTGCAGCTTGCCTGCTATCTGCTCTGCTGCGACCTCGCCTACCTGACGTACACCGAGCGCGTAAAGCAACCTCTCAAGCCCCGCACTCTTTGAACGCTCTATAGCGGAAATGAGATTTTCCGCGCTCTTTTTGCCCATGCGGTCAAGCCCCTCGATATCCGATACCTTGAGAGTATAAATATCCGCTATATCTTTTATCTTTCCCTCATCAAGAAGAAGCGCAACCACAGAGGGACCCATACCCTCAATGTTCATCGCACCCTTGGATGCAAAGTGAACTATGCTGCGCGAGTTCTGTGCAGGGCATGCCGCATTTATACATTTGATTGCGGTACCGTCACCCGCGGTATCACGCACCACAGGCTCACCGCACGAGGGGCAGACGGAGGGCATCTCAAATTCAGGGTACTCCCCTGCCCTCTCGGACTTTATGCTTTCAATTATCTCGGGGATTATCTCTCCCGCCTTACGGACGACGACCTTATCTCCGACACGTATATCCCTCTCGCGGATAAAGTTGATATTATGAAGCGTAGCACGCGAAACCGTGCTGCCTGCAAGACGTAGCGGTTCAAGATTTGCTATAGGCGTGAGAACTCCCGTTCTGCCGACCTGAATAGATATTGAAATTAACTTGGTTATCTTCTCTTCCGGGGGATATTTGTAGGCAACAGCCCATTTCGGTGTTGCACTACCCTCGCCTACCGCAACTCTTGCCGAAAGGTCGTTGAGCTTGATAACGGCTCCGTCCATATCAAAGGCAAGCTCAGGTCTTGCCTCGCCAAGCTCGCGAACGTAGCCTATTACGTCCTCTGTGCGCGAGAGCGTTTTCCTGCTCGGAAGAACGGTAAAGCCAAGCTCGGCAAGCCTATCAAGCGACTCGGAATGAGTTTTGCATGCTCTGCCGTCACTGTACAGCGAGCCCTCCTGCAAATTGAATACGAATATCTCAAGTCTTCTCGATGCAGCTACCTTGGGGTCAAGCTGTCGGAGCGAGCCTGCTGCCGCATTTCTCGG
The DNA here is from genome assembly GCA_964617165.1 of uncultured Ruminococcus sp. GTDB lineage: Bacteria > Bacillota > Clostridia > Oscillospirales > CAG-272 > UBA1740. The sequence continues at coordinate 9,810 of CAZTWE010000045.1, read as the reverse complement.
ATTTGCGAACAGCGACAGCCCCTCAGCCTCTCTCAGCTCGTTTATCTCTTCAAACACGTGCCTTGGCATATACACCTCACCGCGTACACAGAGATACGGTAATTTCTCGGTGAGTGTCAGAGGAATAGATCTTACGGTACGCAGATTTTCGGTAACGTCCTCACCCACTGTTCCGTCACCTCTGGTTGCGCCTTTGGTGAACACACCGTTCTCATATATAAGGGAAACCGAAAGTCCGTCTATCTTAGGCTCAACGCTGTACTCAACGTTACCCTCAACCAGCTTACCCGTTTTATCAAGGAATTCGGTCAGCTCATCCTCCGAAAAAACGTCAGTCAGGCTTCCCATACGCACGCTATGCGTAATTTTTTCAAACTTGTCAAGCGCACGGCCGCCGACTCTTTTGGTAGGAGAGCTCGGCGAATCAAGCTCCGGATGCTCCGCCTCCAGCGTCACAAGCTCGCGAAACAGCGCGTCATACTCATAATCGGATATTTCGGGAGCGTCTTTTTCATAATAGAGCTTTGAATTATACTCCAGAGTTTTTCTCAGATATTCGACTCTTTTTGCTACGTCGTTATTATTCATATACCACCTTACTCCACCGGTTCGGTGTTGACCTCTTCTTTTATTTCTATCTTTGTTATCTTGCCGCTTTCGGTTGAGAAGAAGCTTATGTTATCTCCCTCTTTAAGGAACGGCAGGACAGACGAAACGGTTATCTCTGCTGTATATACCTTATCTCCGATGCGAATGTAGTATACCGAATTTCCACCCACAACAGCGGATGCAATACCTGTTACGGTGCCCGTATACTCCACACCGTCATCACTCTCGTCACTACCGTCCGGCTCTTCAACGCCAAGCCCAAGCATGCGGCGATACTCTACGTGTGCTCCGTCTATAGTATCTGCAACGCCTACTATCTGATAGTTGGCAACGGATACAAAGGCGTACGCCTTAACAAGACCTGCGTTATCCTTCAGGCTTATGAAGTACGTGGGTCTGTCTGCAATATTAAGCAGTATCGGGAACGTTGCCGTGTAGCTCTTCTCCTGTATCTGCCCCTCAGCGGATTCCATTGCGGAATATTCCTCTGCACCGTTTATCATATACGTTTTTGCTTCCTTGGTACGCATATTGATAAGGATGAAGCCTACGTTGGATTCATCCGCTGAAACGGACGTAATACCCGTATAAAGCCAGACGTCATCATCCACGGCGATATAGTTATAGCCCTCGGTGGTAACGACCACGTTTTTCTGAACGAATATTGAATTAAAGAAGCCGTTTTTGAGCGAGCCCCAATTATCCGCCTGTTCTACTATCAGCTCAGGAGAATATGCGAGGTCTATCCACTGCGGTACGTCTGTTATCGGGTAATCTGTCATCTCTCCCGATATTGCATCAACGAGAATAACACCTGCGATGTCCTTACCGCCAAAGAGTCCTATTGTATAGGTGTAGTATGACATTACCCAATAGGGCTTACCGTCATCGTTTATCTCAAAGGAGAGATTTTCAAACATTTTCGTTGGATAAGCGGTGCGGATGTGACGTTTAAGGTCGCGCTCGAAGAACTCCGAAGGCGAATATTTCATTCCCTCATCAAGCTCTACAAGCTCGGTCTGTTGTGTTGCCATATCTATTGTGACATAGTAAGGAATACCGTTATCGGTATTTGCCATCCATTTAAGGAAATCCGCATATTGCAGGGGTGATACGCGGTATGGCTTATCCTTGTAATTTATCTGCGAATAATAGCTTGATACGTCAAACTGCGATACGAGCTCGTATACCTCGCCCATTTTGCGGTTTCCAAGCCGCTCTGCGGTATCTCTGTCAACCACGGGGATCTGATTGAGCGGAAGCTCGGCTATATCCTTGGAGAAATCAGACTCCGTCACTGTAAGCATCTTTTGATAATCCGCTGCGCGGAAGAGTGTTGAGGACGTGCAGAAAATAACGAGAAATATAATTGTAAGCACAACGGCAATCACCACAACGGCTATTCTCGCTCTGCGGCTCTCGGGCTTTACTGCGCCCGAAAAATATCCCGAAAGGCTTGCTGACTTAGGTTTCCCCGCGCGTTTTTTCTTGCTCTTTGCATCCATTCCGAGCGACTCGGAAAGCTCGCGCCAAAATCCCGGGTTATGCCACGAGAAATAGCAACCAACGAACACAGCCGCACTGAGTATCAGCCATATCCAAAAGCCGCCCGCCCTGAGGTTCAGCGCAGGGAGCGCGAAATAATAGTATACCGCCATAAACGGCAAGGTTATCACGGTAGGAAAAATAAATCCTTTGAGCTTATCTTTCATTTCTTTTCTCCTTTTGTGCGTTTTCGCTGTAAATATTTTAACATTATTATGCGCGTTTGTCAATGCGTATACAAAAAAATCAAAGCCGCTCGGTTAACGAGAAAAAGAACTGAACCAAAGGCTTTTTGCAAAGCAATCGACTCAGAACGTGTTAATCGTGAGACAAGTTCAAGGGTATCATAAACATATTATATATACGGAACAATCCCAAATAACACCGAAAAGAAAAAGCACTTATGATCTGACGAATTTATCGTGTCATAAGTGCTTTTTGTTATTGGTCGTACAGGCGCGGTTGTGTAAGCGATTAAAAGCAAAAGCTTTTTCAGCGGCACATCGGGCGAGTATTTTTACCGCTTTAAAAATGCTTCGACTGCGGCAAGCTTTACCGCAACGACAAGCACCTCGCAGGCGAGCGCAAGCTCGCTGTCGGTAGGATAGGTGGGGGCAATTCTGAGGTTAGAGTCCTCAGGGTCAATTCCGTAGGGGAACGTTGCACCGACTGCGGTAAGTACAACTCCCGCCTCCTGCATCAGCTCGAAAACTCTGCGTGCCGTGCCAGGCAGAACGTTGAGCGAGACAAAATAGCCTCCGCGCGGCTTCGTCCATTTTGCGATACCGAGCCCCTCAAGCTTATCAAGTGCGCTGAGTGTTATCTCAAATTTCCTGCCGATAAACTCGGCAAGCTTCATCATGTGCTTGTGCACCGCCTCGGCATCAGCGAAATACGCTGTATGGCGAAGCTGATTAAGCTTATCGTAGCCTATGGTCTGAACACCGAGATAGGATGCTATCTGCTTGAGGTTTGCGGGGGATGCCGCCATAAGTGCAACGCCCGAGCCCGGGAAGGTTATTTTTGAGGTTGAGGAGTAATAGAATATTCTGTCAAGATTTCCCGCTTTTTCCGCCTCGGCAAAAATGTCAAGCAAGTGATCGCCCTCCTCACCGAGATCGTGAACAGCGTAAGCGTTATCCCACATTATTCTGAAATCTGAAGCGGCGCACTCCATTGAGGCTAAGCGGCGCACCGTATCGTCAGAATAGGTATTGCCCGTAGGGTTGGAATATTTAGGCACGCACCATATTCCTTTGACCTTAGGATCCTTTACAAGGCGTTCCACCTCGTCCATATCGGGACCCGTCTCGGTCATTTTTACTGTAAGGAGCTCAAAGCCCATAAGCTCGGTCATTTTAAAATGCCTATCGTAGCCGGGAGCAACACATATCCATTTCAGCCCACTCTCGCGGCACCAAGGACGCGGTGAGCCCAAAAGCCCGAATAGCATTGCACGAGCCAGTGTATCGAACATCAGCTGTAACGATGAATTTCCGCCGACGGTGATATACTCGGGCTTTATACCGAGCATATCGGAAAACAGACGCTTCATTTCGGGTATACCGTCAAGCACACCGTAATTACGGCAGTCAACACCGTTCTCGGAGAAGCACTTTTCCCTCGGTCTTGCCTCGGAGAGCATCGGCAGGCTTATATCAAGCTGATCCGAATTCGGCTTTCCTCTCGAAAGGTCAAGCGAAAGCTCCATTGCTTTATATTCGTCGTACTTTTTCAAAAGCACGTCATATTCTTTTTGCAGTTCTTCTTTGGTAAAATATGAGTATTCTTTCATTTTCTCTTCCTTTTTGCATGTTTGCGACTTGCAAATTTCATTTCAGTTTCAAAAACCTTATATATTATAGCGTATGATTTTGGGTTTTGCAAGCTTTTTTGCAAAATTATTTCAAAAATATTATTTTTTACAAAAAAGCGGCGTTTTTGCTTATTTTGAATTGCAGGCTTGACAAAATCTTTCGGGTGTTATATAATTTAATTTAGAAAAATTTGAGCTGAGCCAAGCTTCGGCAGGCTTACTCCCACCGAAAGGACAATATAATTATATGGCAACAAACAACAAGAAGTTCGTTGAGCAGATCACCTCAATGGAGGAGGATTTTGCAAAGTGGTATACGGATATCGTCAAAAAAGCCGATCTTATCGATTATTCAAGCGTCAAGGGCTGCATGATAATCCGCCCTTACGGCTACGCTATCTGGGAAAATATACAGAAAATACTTGACAGCCGTTTTAAAGAAACCGGTGTTGAGAACGTTTATATGCCCATGTTTATTCCCGAATCCCTTCTCACAAAAGAAAAGGAACACGTTGAGGGCTTTGCTCCAGAGGTAGCATGGGTAACTCACGGAGGAAACGAAAGGCTTGCTGAGAGACTTTGCGTGCGCCCCACGTCTGAGACGCTTTTCTGCGAGCATTTTGCCTCGGTCGTAAAATCGTACAGAGATCTGCCCCTTAACTACAACCAGTGGTGCTCCGTTGTACGTTGGGAAAAAACCACGCGTCCGTTCTTACGTTCAAGAGAGTTCCTTTGGCAAGAGGGACATACCGTTCACAGAACAGCCGAGGAGGCAGAGGCGAGAACGGTGCAGATGCTGAACATTTACGCAAGCTTCTTCGAAAAGGATCTCGGTATGCCCGTTCTGCGCGGTCAAAAGACCGATAAGGAAAAATTCGCAGGTGCTAAGGCTACGTATACCGTTGAGGCTCTTATGCATGACGGTAAGGCTTTGCAGGGCGGCACCTCACACAACTTCGGCACAGGCTTTGCCGAGGCATTCGGAATTCAGTTCCTGGACAGCGACAACACGCTCAAATACTGTCATGAGACGTCATGGGGCGTTTCAACCAGAATTATCGGCGGAATAATAATGACGCACGGTGACGATTCGGGTCTTGTTCTTCCCCCTTCGATAGCACCTATACAGGTAGTTATCGTGCCTGTTCAGCAGCATAAGGACGGCGTACTTGAAGCGGCAGGTAAAATATACGATACCTTAACTGCGGCAGGAATCCGAGTTAAGCTTGACGATACCGATCAAAGCCCCGGATGGAAGTTCTCCGAATACGAGATGCGCGGAGTTCCGCTTCGTATTGAGATCGGTCCTCGCGATATCGCTGAGGGCAAGTGCGTTATAGTTCGCCGCGACAACAGAGAAAAATCTTTTGTTTCCATTGACAATATAACCGCAGAGGTACGCACAGGACTTGATGCACTGCTTGCCGCTATCTATGAAAAAGCTCTTGCAAACAGAGAGCAGCGCACCTATTCCGCAAGCACACTCGATGAGCTGATAAAGATCGCATCCGAAAAGAATGGATATATCAAGGCTATGTGGTGCGGTGACGTAGAATGTGAGGAAAAGCTCAAAGAGCTTGCCGACGTTACCTCGCGTTGTATGCCCTTTGACAGTGAGCCTATCGGAGACCGTTGCGTTTGTTGCGGAAGAGAGGCAAAGAAGCTCGTATACTGGGGCAAAGCGTACTAAAAAACGTAAAAATTTACTGAAAGGAGATACCTATGGCACGCACGCTGATAATGCGTACGCAAGAGGGTAAGATACTGCATCTTGAATGTCACGATTCCGTTCCCTCAACGCACGAGCTTGCACGCTCTTATGCACGTGCAGGATATACGGACGGATACGTTGTCTTTGCCGAAAATCAGACTAAGCTCAGCGCCACGGGAAACGCGCTCCCGAATGGATCGGGCGAGCGCGGTGTTTATCTCTCCTGCATACTTCGCCCTTCGATATTCCCCTCTCAGGCAGGCTTTCTCGGTGCTATGGCAGCGGTTGCGCTTATCAGCGCGCTTGAAGAGCATACAACAAAACGCCTTGGAATAGGTTGGATAAGCGATATTTTCTGTGACGGAAAAAAGATAGGTACCTCCACCATTGAGGGAAAGCTTGACAACTTTGCCGCTTATGAATATATCGTGATAAGCTTTGCGGTAAAGCTTTCGGACAGCGATTTCCCTCCCCGTATGACGGATCTTATCAAGAAGGTCTTTGGGAGCGAAAACTCATCCATTCCGCTGATAATAGCAAAAAATATTCTTTCTAAATTCTTTAATCTTTATCCAAAGCGTATCAAATCCCCGGATAAATTCATGGACGTTTACAAGCGCAAATTCTGCCTTGCTGACATAAAGACGAAATACTATGAGGACGGAAAAAAGAAGCGCTGTAAGATCCTCGGTGTTGACAGTGCCGACGGAAGGCTGATCGTTGAAGTAAAGGGCGGCGAGCTGAAGCACGTATCGAGTATAAAGTCTATAATACTGCCGACAAAAATAAAGGCGAAAAGATCTTAATATATTCAGTGCCGATCTGTTTTGGCACGTAAGGGGCTGCTTCATTCAGGCAGAACCAAAAGAGCGAAGTTTCCGTAACGGAAGCTTCGCTCTAAACTTTTATATTTATTATCTTGCGGTATCGATCATTATATTACCACTTAACGGGGGTCGTATAATCATCGTTCCAATGCCACCACAGCTTGGTATCATCATTAGGCTCTGTAGCGGAGTAGATGTATACCTGTACGCCCTCAAGCATCTCGCCCTCACCCGTGAGGGTATTTGTAAGACTACTCCAAGTTTCCTCAAGACCTCCGTAGAAGAACGCTGTCAGTCCACTGAGTCCCGAGAAAGCGGTGGAATAAATCGAATTGGGCTTGAGATCCTTCGGCAAAACAAGTTCGGTTATTCCGCTACAGCCCTCGAATGCCTGTTCTGCTATAGAGAGCGTAAGCTCTGCAACAACAAACGTTGCGCCTGCCTTTTCGGGATTAACCTTGATAAGGTGTCCGTATACACCTGTGTCATCAACATTCGCCGAGGTGTAAACGTATACCGCGCCTTTATTGTACATCTCATTGTAATAGCTCGTTCCGACAAATGCCGAGCCTGAGATCTTTTCAACTCTGCGAGGTGCAACTATAGATATGACGGAGCTCATTCCCTCAAAGGAATGGTGGCCTATCGTAGTAATATTGTCGTTGATAGTAACAGACGTTACGTTATCGCGATAGGAATACCACGGAGTATTTTCGTGCGACGTGTAGTTTATCATGACGTGAGAATCGTCTCCACCGCCGACAAGCAGCGCCCCCGTCTCTTCATCATATACCCAGGCAACGCGCTTTATCATACCGTCACCGATAACGGTGCTCCAATATGCTCCGCCACCGAGAGTGCTGTAATCCACACCCGTTGCATTTGCATAAACCACTGCGGAGCCTATACCTACAAGCTCGGTAAGTCCCGTTATCTTGGGGGAATTATCGGCATCTCCGTAAAGGTCCGTATAGCTTCCCGCATAGTAGATATAGAGAAGATGTCCGCAGCCGCTGAAAGCGTTTACGTGAACGCTTGTTACCGACTCGGGTATATCAAGATACGAGAAGTTTTCATAAAGCGATGTTTTGCTCATTATATCTCCGAACGCATAGCTGCCGATGTGGGTAACGCCTGAGGATATAATAACTTTGGTTATACTGCCCGCGCGCTTGTACCAAGGGGATGACTTGAGATTTTCGAAATCCCACATTACACCGTCATCAAGCGAGCTGTTTATCTTACTGATCGTAAGAATATTGTTCCTTACCGACCATTTAAGGTTATCACCGCAAAGGTCTCCTCTGTCACCTATAAGCTTCAGATCCTCTGTCAGTACAGTCCCCGCGGTCATGGTGTATTCGGTTTCGGTCTTAACCTCTTTCCAATGATCGAACTTATAGCCCTCGAAAACGATACCGCTCATTGTATTGATATTTTCAGCTGTGATACCAACCTCAACGTCAACGTAGTCTACAAGGAAAGGCACCTTTATTCCGTTGCTTGCAAGATACCATATCGTATAATACCACTGGCAGATGTTACCCTCTGCATCGTAGTACCAATAGGGTCCCGGCTCAGTGGGCTTTGTCTCAGAGATGAAATACGTGTGAGCAAGCTCATCTATCCAGAAGTTATCAAGACCTATTTCTATGTTGTTGTACTGCTCCTCTGTTCCTATGTAGTACGCGGAGGAGATGCTCGTGCAGTTCTTGAAGGCACTGGAGCCGAAGCGCATGAGCTGATCGGTAAGAACAACAGTTTCGATAGAGGTGCAATCGTAGAATGCGCCCTGCTTGATATTTTCAAGTCCCTGGTTGAAATTGAGGTGAACTATTCCCGTACAACCGTTGAAGGCGTGCTCGCCTATGCTGCGCACGGAAGCGGGGAAATTGATATTCACGATCGCAGACTGGTAGAACGCTCTGTTACCTATATGAACTATTCCGTCGGGAAGAGTTATATCGGTAAGCTTTGTAAAGCCGTAGAAAGCACAGTCAGCAATTGAGGTAATTCCCTCCTCTATCTGCACCTCGGTTACGGTAGAGTGGAACGGTCTCCACGGAACGTCGGTATCGTACTGCATAAACTCGTACATATCGCCTGAGCCCTCAAAAATAAGGGTAGTATTGTCATTTTCAATACGCCAGGTAACGTCACGCCCAGCCTTTGTTTTATCGCGCTCACAGTATACCGTCCAGTTACCTGTGGGAACCGAGCCGAAATCAAGCTCGTATTCGGGAGCAAGAGACTCATCGGTATAGAAGCCCGAGAAATGATATCCGTGATGAAGATACTCGGTTGCTCTTTCTATCTGCTTTGCGGAGAAGCCCTTTACAGAGTCTACCTTCTGCCTGAACAGAGTCGATCCCTCATACTTGTAGGCAACGGTATAGAATATCTTGCAATAAATATTTACCGAATCGGTCAGCTCGGCTTTGAAATCGAATTTCTGCGCAGCCTGCTCTGCGGTCTCAGTACCCTGAATATCCGCATCGACATCATCTGTGTTGTAATAACCCGTAAACGCAATTCCCTCATATCTGAGAGCAAGAGCCTCATCGTACTGCTCCTGGCTGAAATACTTGCTACGTGCATCCACCTTCTGAGTAAGGATAACGCGGCTTCCGTAATAATAATTCGCCACGTATACCTTGCGGCAGAACACCTTGATATCTGAAGTTATTTCGGATGAGAAATCAAATTCCGTGCTGTAATCGGACTTTGAGGAATACTCATTGAAATCGTATCCGAGCTCGGCGATAGCCGCCTTTACCTCGGACTCCTTGAGTCCCTCACCCACGGCAAGCTCAACGCTATAGACCGTCTTTCCGTCGTGACGGAAGCTTACCGTGTTTATATTGGTCTTACCGTCGTCAATCGGCTTATCATCGTCCTCATTTCCGCCGTTTTCATTATTGGTGCCGCCACCGTTATTCGTATTTCCACCGGTATTATCAGTCACGCCGGGGATGGAGAGCCCCTCCATACACGACGTAAGAGCAACCGAGAAAACGAGAGTAACGATAAGGAACAGCAAAAGCATAATTTTCTTGTTCATAATTACCTCCCGGTCATAAGTATAATTTTTACCTCTTATAATATATCATACAACAACTTTGATTTTCAAGCCTTGGCAAAGCTTTTTTTAATTTTTTCTCAATTTTTTCTCCAATATATACATTTTCGGGGGGCTTTTTTTATGCACATTAACAAAATCGGTATTTTCAGAAAAATTGCTCATAATTTAACACGGATACTACCCTCTCTGTTTTCCATGCTGATAATTTTCAGCTTTGACG
>CAZTWE010000044.1:0-19213 GCA_964617165.1 uncultured Ruminococcus sp. | reverse complement strand
CGCATAGGCATAGACCGGGTTTCTCGACAGACTGAACCGGGAATTGCCGCTGGCACTTAGGGGTAGTTTTTAGTAAGTATTTATATCTTAATTAGTGTCTGTATATCTCGAAAAACCGAGATATACAGACACTTTTTCTATTTAGATACTTCTTAAATGTCTTTGGTAACTTTCGTGTTTTCGCGGTGAAAAGTAGTAAAAAAGTAGTAAATTACATCAATTCTAACCGCTCCATTTCGGTCTTAGCTGACTCAATAGTAACATGGGTGTAGTAGTTTAATGTCATGTTGATAGTGGAGTGACCCATGAGATATTGCAAGGTCTTCGGGTTCATTCCTGCGTTAGCCATGTTGGTGCAGAAAGTATGACGCAGGGTATGAGGGGTAAATATTTCGGGCAGCGGAATTTTTGCGGTTTTGCTATATTTCTTCCTCAACTTTTGAAATACATCTCGATAGTTTTCCGATGTTCTCGGAAATGAATTCTTATTGATAAAAACAAAATTCCTATACCCATCAATCTCTTCAATTTTAGATTTTTTACGGTTTCTTATTACTCTCTGAAAAGCTGCCTTTACTTTGTTTGACATAGGGACATAGCGAATACCACTCTTTGTCTTAGGTTCTTCAACTTTGTAGCCTACATTTGGGATTTTTAAAAGCTGATGGTCAATTCGGATAAGGTTATTGTCAAAATCGAGGTCATCAACGGTTAATCCGCAAAGCTCAGAAATACGAAGGCCGGTTCCTAAAAGAATGATTAAATCATCACAATACTTGTGGTAAACCGTGTCATGTTTCATAAACTCAAACAAACTGTCTTCCTGTAGTTTACTGAGCGGTTCTTTAGGTACTGTATCGTCTTTCAAAACAGAAGACACCTCAAAATCGAAAGGATTTTTCCTAATATAGTCATCTTGGATGGCTATATAAAAAGATGCTTTCATCGAGCGTTTGTAACGGCTAATAGTCGAATAAGCAAATCCTTTTTCCTTTAATCTAAGTATCCACTCTTTGGCATCAGACATTTTGACGTTCTCAATATTAGCTGACCCTAATTTGTCTTCTTGCAAAATCCTCATAAGTTGACTACGGCATATTGTGGTATTCAGGCGTACATTTCCATTGTACCTATTTTGTTTTTCATAGAGTTGGCACACAGTCAGTTTCTTTCCTCGTGTATCAATTCCATCGTCTAAGTCTTTTTGAATATCCTTTATTTTCTCGCGTAGAGAAAGGTCATCCCTTTTCCCAGTAGGCGTCTTATCTGTAGGCACTAACTTCCACGCATATACAAACTGTTGTTTTCCGAATGCGTCAATATACTTGTACGCATATCTACCGTCTTTTCTCTGGCTCTCTCCTGCATGCAAAATACGATTTTTATTGTCTCGTCTTTTTTCTGACATAGTACACTCCTTTCCTTAAGGAAAGAACCTTGATATGCTAAATCAAAAATAGCACAATCAAGGTTCTTTTCCAATTATACGACTTCCTGATTATCGATTACCTGTTCAAACAGTTTTCGCTTGATTTGAATGCGATTGCCATTCATAAGAATCCAATTCGCCCTAGGATTTTCTTCCGCCATTTTTCTAAGCTTATTCTCTCCAATGCGGAAGTATTGTGCGGCTTCCTCGATACTCAGAGTGTACTTCTCCCAAAGAGGGATACTCGAAACATTAGTTTTGCTGCAACTCATTTACTCGCCTTCCTTTCGTGTTCATTGTACGAAACAAAAAACTTGCCTCTGTCATATATGGAATGGAAAGGGCAATTTGCACCCCGTAAACAAAAATTATTTTTGTATTTTTCCTTATTTCCCGTTTTCAGCCACTTTCAAGGCACATTTCAAGAATCTTTGAAAAATTTCAAAGATATTGGGGGTGCAAATCGGGGTTTCAATTCCATATATAGTGAAGGGGGTTATTAGCATACTCCGTTTAGGAGTACTCCTTTCGGTGTAGCTTGTAAACTTAATACACATTCGCTAAGACATCAATTCTGATGATGTGTGAAAGCACGAGCCAAGGCAGAAGGTACGCCAAGAACTTCTTATATATTAAGAAGGTAGCGAGAACTCCATCTGCAAAAATCAGGTTGCTCCTGATAAGGCAAAGACAGTCAGAAGGATAATGGTACTCCTGTACGCAGCTCCGAGAATCCCTCGGAGGGGTGAAATTCCCGTGTGACAGATTAGCAACCTGTCGCTTAGCGATTTCCCATAGGCTGCCGAGCCAAGCAAGGGCGTCGAGGACAAGTATTGCTTTAACTAACCGCAATCGGCAATGTAAATACATTTGCGGGAAGAGTACATAGCAAATTGTTTTTTTAATTTGCTACCTATTTATGTATAAGGGGGTGTTTTCTGCAGGAAACAAAATTAAACCCATCTTGGAAATACCACTTATGCTGATTGAGGATTTTCCAGAGCATCCGTTTAAGGTACGCGAGGATGAGGACATGAGGCAGTTAGTGGCAAGTATCAACAGGCGTGGTGTAATTACACCGGCCATCGTGAGACAGAAAGAGGACGGTAGATATGAACTAATATCAGGACACAGAAGAAAGTATGCTTGTGAGCGTCTCGGAATCGATACGCTATGCTGCCAAGTCTTGGACTTAACTAAGGACGAGGCAATTATCATTATGGTAGAAAGCAATTGGCAGCGAACCGTGGTTCTTCCTTCTGAAAAGGCATTTGCCTACAAAATGTGGTTGGAGGCATTAAAGCGGCAGGGACAACGCACAGATTTAACTTGTGACCCAGTGGGGCACAAGTTAAAAGGTGTAAAAACTGTATCTGCAATTGCGGAACAGACCGATGACAGCAAGACCCAAATCCAAAGGTATATACGCTTAACACACCTAATCCCGGAACTCCTAAGCTATGTGGATGAGGGCAAAATAAAGTTACGCCCTGCCGTTGAGCTTTCATACTTAGATGTAGATAGTCAATATGATGTATGGGAAGAAATAGAATGTAATTTTTCTACGCCGTCTCATGCACAGGCAATCCGTATGCGAAAGCTGTACCAAGAAGGTAAACTTATCGCAGAGGAAATCCAGCTAATAATGAGGGAGGAAAAACCAAATCAGCAAGAGAAAATTGTATTGACCGGGAGCAAAGTAAGGGAACTTATTCCCAAACATATTCCAATGGAGCAGACAGAAGAATTTGTCTGTAAGGCATTGGTATATTACAATAAGCTGCTGAAGAAAAGAGCTGAACGAGTAGACAGGTAATGTTCTCACGTTCAGCTCTTATTATTTTGGAGAGGAGTATTGAGTAATATGGCAAATAAGAAACAGATGGACAGTATTACTTTTCAGGAGAAGGCAAAAGTGTTGAGAAAACTTCACCTTTTGGGATGTAAAACCGAAAAGGCGTTGTTGTCCCTTAGTATGGTAGATGTTCTGCGTATCGAGAACATATCGGTTCAGGACATTGCAATTATCTTGGCAATGCAAAAGCATGTAAAGCGTCATACGCTCTTTTCCTACTTGGGTGGAGCGGAGTATGACATAGAAGAAAACAAAGTCCCTCCTGCTAAGAATTCTTAAGCAAGAGGGACTTTGTTTTGGGAAGGAGGAAGTCGGTGCGAAAATATGAATTAATATCGGAGCTGTATCGTAGGACTTGCGAGCAAATAGTGGCTTCCCCGAATAAGTGGGAAGCCTTTTTGCGTTTTGCGGGCAATAATTATAAACTCCGCTTTGACGAACAGGTGCTTGTATTTGCTCAAAGACCGGACGCTGTTGCAGTCTTGGAAATGAAAAATGAGAACGGTTTGGCATGGAATAACACTTTTGGCAGGTGGGTTAATCGAGGAGCAAAAGGAATTGCAGTATTTGATGATACTGCAAGGAGTAGACCGAGACTTAAATATTATTTCGATATTTCAGATACCCATGCCAATCCCCGTTCTCGTCCTGTTCCGTTGTGGGAAATGCAGCCCTTGTACGAAAGTGCTGTAATAGAAACCCTTGAAGAAACGTTCGGAACTCTTAACAGTAAAGATACGCTTGTTGACGCTGTTTTTTGTGCGTCACAAAATGCAGTGAAAACATATATTGCGGACTATGTTCCGGATTTGCTGTATGTAGCAGAAGATAGTTTTTTGTACGGTTTGGCCGATGACATGATAGAGGCAATGTATAAAAAGCTCGTTATAAACAGTACGGCATATACGGTGATGGCCAGACTTGGAATAGATGCTACTGCGTATTTCCAAGCCGAAGATTTTTTTGATGTAATAAATTTCAATACACCCGAAACTGCTGCCGCCTTGGGAGTAGCAACGGGAGATATTGCGAAAATTGCATTAAGAGAAATCTCCCGCACAATTTTTTCATTTGATAAACAAAATCGCACATTTGTCGAAATCGAAAAAAGCAATTACAATGTAAGTGATGAAAAAATACAAGGAGGGATTTATGATGAACGAAATCACATACTCAATGCAGGGGGATTATCAACTTCCGGATTTGAAAATGCCGAATCAACCGGTAGTAGCGTTGGGCAGATACGCACAGATGAGGAGAACCTACCTCAAAGAACACCGCAGGATACTGTACAACAATCTGCTAACGAGTTGCAAATTGAACGAACATCTTTCGGAGATAGAGCAGCAGGCAATAGAATTGGAGAACAGATTGCTCAAACAGAAGATGGAGCAGGAAGGCATAACGGAAGAAATGAAAGCAACGGACATGATGGGCTGGGTACAGAAGGTGAACAATCTTCGCTCATCGGTTCAGGAAATCGTGATGAAGGAAGTAATTTACGCTTAGACTATTTTGACCGTAACACCGAGGATAGAAGCCTTCCCTTTTTAGGCAACGAGCAGGACATTAATGCACTTCTTAAAAAAACGCCCTATCTAAAGGAATCAAAGGACGAGATACGGGCGTTTTTTGAAACCAACCGAGATACGAAGATGCAGGAAGAATATATCAAGCAAATATTCAACAATGACTATACTGAAATAATTCTTGATGACGGACGTAGGTTTGGGTATAAAACATATCAAAATGTACTCCATCTTTGGGAAGGCAACTACCTTACAAGAACCCGTCAAAGCTACTATAGTTGGAGTGTAATTGCTGCTCATTTCGAGGCAATGAGATTGCTTGGTGAACTCTACGATACGGTAAAACCGCTTGCCACATTGGACGGGCAACTAACATTAATCGAAGAGTTGGCAGAGGAAAAATCCTCTGCCTTTTCATTTTCTCAAGAGATTATTGACACAGTGTTGGCTAAAGGGAGTGGTGTAGCTGAAGGAAAGATGCGTATCTATCATCAATTCCAAATCAGCCTATCTCAAAAGGAAACCATTGAATTCTTAAAAGAAGAATATGGCTGGGGTGGTTCTCATCCTGTTATTATCGGAACAGGAATAGACGAACGGCATGACGGGAAAGGGATTCACCTTTCCAGAGGTGAAAGCATCGAGGAAGTCTCCATTACTCTAAAGTGGAATCAAGTAGAAAAACGGATTGGAGAACTCATCCGTATAGGAAGATACCTAACACCAAAGGAAATTCTTTATTATCCCGAATGGCTAAAAGAACGTAATGGCAGCTCTATAGACACTGCAGATACTTTGCTTGGAGGTGATGAACCGGAAGAACAGAATGAGGAAATCGAGGATGACATAGAGGCCGTTTCTGCAGCCGAAGAACCGATACTTTCCGTATCGGTTTTGGATAACAGAAAACGATCCAAAGTGCAGACCTTTGACTTGCATCCTAATATCCCCATATCGGAACGCAACACCTTCGACCTTGCCTCACATGAAGTTGAAGTAGTTGGTAAAAAGGAACGCTTTAGGCGTAATATGGATGCTATTCGCATTTTGAAAAGCTGTGAAAACGAAAAACGTTTTGCAACTCCTGACGAACAAGTAATTTTGTCGAAATATGTCGGCTGGGGTGGTATCCCCGAGGCATTCGATGAAAACAACGATTTGTGGGCAGATGAGTATAGCGAACTGTATGCGGTTCTAACTCCAGAAGAATATGAGTTGGCAAAAGAAAGTGTCCTGACAGCTTTCTATACGCCGCCCGTTGTCATACAGGCAATATATACGGCAATGGAGCAGATGGGGTTTCGTAGTGGAAACATTTTAGAACCCTCATGTGGCATTGGAAATTTTATTGGTATGCTCCCGAAATCTATGCAAAACGCAAAAGTATATGGTGTGGAGATAGACAAAATATCTGCCGGAATTGCACAGCAGTTGTATCAAAAATCGTCTGTTGCAGCGTTGCCTTATGAGGACGCAGATATACCGGATAGCTTTTTTGACGCCGTTGTTGGTAATGTACCTTTTGGGGATATTCGTCTTGTAGACAAAAGGTATGATAAGCATCATTTCCTAATCCACGATTATTTTATAGCAAAATCGTTGGATAAGCTGCGTCCCGGTGGAGTTATGGCAATCGTGACAAGTAAAGGCACCATGGATAAAGAAAATCCTTCTGTACGAAAATATATTGCTCAACGTGCAGAACTGCTTGGTGCAATCCGTTTGCCTAACGATACCTTTAAGGGCAATGCAGGAACGGAAGTGGTATCGGACATTCTTATCTTTCAAAAGCGAGATAGAATGGTAGATATTGAGCCCGATTGGGTGCATCTTGACCGTGACGCAGACGGCAGAAAAATGAATTCCTACTTTACTAAGCATCCCGAAATGGTACTTGGAAAGTGGGAAACAGTATCGGGACGGTTTGGAGATGAAGATACAGTTATCCCCTATGAAGGAGCCGACTTAAAGAGACAACTTCAAGATGCTGTTTCCAATATCCATGGGAAAATAACAGAGTATGAGGTTGACGAAGAATTGGAAGAAGATAATTCAATTCCTGCCGACCCGAATATTAGAAACTTCTCTTATGCAGTTGTTGACGATAAAATATATTATCGTGAAAACTCAAAAATGCTGCCGCAAGAACTTCCTGAAATAACCCAAAGCCGTATTAAAGGTATGATTCAGATTAGAGATAGTGTTCGTCTGCTTTTAGATATGCAAACCGAAGACTATCCTGATGAGGACATCAAGGCAGAACAAAAGCATCTAAATACCCTCTATGATAACTTTACCGCAAAATACGGCCTTATAAATTCCCGTACTAATGTATCCGCATTTTCGCAAGACAGCTCGTTTGCACTACTCTCCGCACTGGAAGTATTAGGCGATGACGGGCAGCTTGAAAGAAAAGCGGATATGTTCTATAAGAGGACAATAAAACCGCATACACCGGTTACCACTGTAGATACAGCAAGCGACGCATTGGCGGTATCTCTTGGCGAAAAGGCACGAATAGATATGGAGTATATGTGTTCCCTTTCCGGTAAAACCGAGCAGGAGATATATAGGGATTTGCAGGGTGTAATCTTTATGAACCCAATGTACGATTACGAAAATAGCACTGAACCAAAGTATCTTATGGCAGATGAATATCTCTATGGTAATGTTCGAGAAAAGCTGTCCGTTGCAAAAATGGCAGCTGCGTCAAATCCGGAAGACTACACCATTAATGTACAGTCGCTTGAAAAGGTACAGCCAAAAGATTTGACAGCAAGCGAGATATTCGTAAGGCTTGGGGCTACTTGGTTGCCGCCGGAATTAGTAGAACAGTTTATGTTTGAATTGCTTGAAACACCAAACTACTGTAAGTGGAAAATTAAAATTCATTATTCGGAAATTACGAGCAGTTGGAACATCGAAAACAAAAGTTATGACCGCAGTAATGTAAAGGCATATTCCACTTATGGTACAGGCCGTATCAATGCGTATAAGATTATTGAAGAAACACTCAACTTAAAAGACGTTAGGATTTTCGATTATGTCGAAGATTCTGAGGGCAGAAGAAAGGCTGTATTAAATGCAAAGGAAACGGCAATTGCCCAATCCAAGCAGGAACAAATTAAGCAGGGTTTTCAGGATTGGGTATGGGCAGACCCGGTACGGCGAGAAAAACTTTGTAAAATCTATAACGAGAAATTCAACTCCATTCGTCCTCGTGAGTATGACGGAAGTCATATTGTGTTTAAAGGAATGAACCCGGAAATCACCCTTAGAACACACCAAAAGAATGCTGTTGCCCGTATATTGTATGGCGGAAACACCCTTCTTGCCCATGCAGTAGGGGCAGGAAAAACATTTGAAATGACTGCCGCAGCAATGGAATCCAAACGGCTTGGACTATGCAACAAACCGCTTTTTGTAGTCCCCAATCACCTAACAGAACAGTGGGCAAACGAGTTTTTGTGGCTTTATCCGGCAGCAAATATTTTGGTAGCAACAAAGAAAGATTTTGAAACGCAAAACCGAAAACGCTTTTGCGGACGTATTGCAACCGGTGACTATGACGCAGTAATTATTGGGCATTCTCAGTTTGAGAAGATACCTATGAGCGTAGAGCGTCAAAAGGCAATCTTAGAGGAAGAATTGTCAGAAACCTTAAGGGGGCTTGCAGAATTAAAACAAAATCGTGGAGAAAACTTTACGGTAAAGCAACTCCAAAAAACGAAAAAATCACTTGAAACAAAGCTTAAAAAACTAAACGACCAAAGCCGAAAAGACAATCTTGTGACCTTTGAAGAATTGGGGGTAGATAAGATATTCGTAGATGAGAGCCATTTTTACAAGAACCTTTTTCTGCAAACAAAAATGCGAAATGTGGGTGGTATATCGCAGACAGAGGCACAAAAATCTTCTGACCTGTATATGAAATGCAGATATCTTGATGAGATTACAGGTGGACGCGGAACGGTATTTGCAACCGGTACGCCAATATCTAATTCAATGGTAGAACTCTATACTATCCAAAAGTATTTGCAGTACAGTACGCTTGTAAAATACGGCTTGCACCACTTTGACAGTTGGGCATCCAACTTTGGAGAAACAGTAACAGCAGTAGAATTAAAGCCGGAAGGTACGGGATATAGAACCAAAACACGCTTTGCCCGCTTTTATAATCTGCCTGAATTAATGGCAATGTTTAAGGAAGTAGCAGACATTCAAACGGCAGATATGCTAAACCTTCCTGTACCTAACGTGAAGTACCATAATATATCTGTAAAACCCTCAGAAATACAAAAGGAGATGGTGGCATCTTTAGCTGAGCGAGCTGAAAAAGTAAGAAACGGCATGGTAAATCCAAGCGAAGATAATATGCTGCGTATTACAAACGACGGCAGAAAACTTGCCCTTGACCAACGGCTTATAAACCCAATGTTGCCGGACTTTGAGGGTAGTAAACTAAACGCCTGCGTCAATCATATCTACCAAACATGGCTTGATGGAGCAGAAAAAAGATTAACTCAGCTATTTTTCTGTGACCTATCTACGCCAAAAACAGACGGCAGTTTTTCGGTATATAACGATGTTCGAAATAAGCTTATTGCCCGTGGCGTACCGGAAAACGAAGTGTGTTTTATCCATGATGCAGATACTGAGGCAAAGAAACTTGAACTGTTTAAGAAAGTGCGAAAAGGTGACGTTCGTATTTTGATGGGCAGTACACAGAAGATGGGAGCCGGTACAAATGTACAGAACAAACTTATCGCCTCACATGACTTTGATTGCCCATGGCGACCGAGTGACTTGGAGCAGCGTTTAGGCAGAATTGTTCGCCAAGGAAACGAAAATCCCGAAGTAAATGTATATCGTTTTGTAACCGAAGGTACCTTTGACGCATACCTTTATCAGCTTGTAGAAGGTAAGCAAAAATTTGCAGCACAGATAATGACGAGCAAATCTCCTGTTAGATCTGCGGAAGATATTGATGAAACATCACTGTCTTACGCAGAGATAAAAATGCTCGCAACAGGAAACCCGCACATCAAAGAAAAGGTGGATTTGGATATACAAGTACAGAAATTAAACCTGCTAAAATCTAATTTTCTATCCGAGAAATATATGCTCGAGGATAAAATTATTAGATATTATCCGCAGAAAATCGCACGACTTAAAGAAGAAATTAACGCTCTTGAAAGTGATATAGAGCGTTCAAAAAAACACCCAAAACCAATCGATGGCCGATACGTTGGCATCACGGTTTTGGGTGTTTTTTATTCGGATAAGTCAAAGGCAGGTAACGCAATAATCGATGCTTGTAATTCAATGACAAGTCCTGAGGCAGTACCTTCGGGTAACTACCGTGGCTTTGATATGGAATTGTCTTTCGATATTGTCGAGAGAGATTACACGGTAAAAATTAAAGGTGAAACGAATTTTTCTGTTACTTTGGGAACGGATGTATTTGGTAATTTGCAAAGGATAGATAACGCAATTGAGCGTTTGCCCGATGTACTATGCGACAAAAAACTTGACTTGGAGAACACAGAAAAGCAGTTTGAAAACGCAAAGAAAGAGGTGGAAAAAACATTTTCCAAGGAAGATGAATTACAGGAAAAATTAGAAAGACTTCAGGAACTTAACATCATTTTGAATCTAAATAAGCGTGAAAATGAACTTGCAGATGACGAACCGGAAGATATAGAAATGTGTCCTCCGGAAAGAAAAAAAGAGTACGAACGTTAATCCGGATTACTTTAACGAGCAGACTGTTTATACTCCTACCGGAGCAAAACAGTAGTTTTTAGGGGACACCCCTAATACCCCGACAAGAAAGGAGCCTGATGCCGTTGAAAAGAAATATAAAAAAGCAGTTTTGGTTTTCCACAGAAGAAGCAGCCGACCTTAGGGAAAAGGCAAAGAAAACTTGCCTTACCGAAGCTGCGTTGGTACGCCTTTTGGTTAAAGGCTACGAACCTAAAGAACGCCCGGATGAACGTTTCTATGTAGCTATGGATAGCTTGTCGCAGTTTACTCAGAGTTTGTATGACTTTTCCGTAATGAGGGACACACCTTCACTTAAAGAGGAAATCGAGCGTTGGCATAAATTCCAGATGGACATAGAGCATAAATTCCTCAGACCGGAAAAGAAGGCTGAAAAATGGCAGTAAGTAAACTTTGGGCGGTATCGTCTAATTTAAGACAGGTTTTAGATTATGCTACTAACCCGGAAAAAACCGGAAAGAGCCAATATGCAAACTCAGACTACCAAGCACTAAAGGATGTTCTTGCCTATGCCAAAAATGAAGAAAAAACTGAGCGGGAGTTTTTCTGCCAAGGGATAAACTGTAATGTGGCTATTGCCCGTGACCAATTTATCTCTGTAAAAGAGCAGTACGCCAAAACAGACGGAGTGCAGGCGTATCATGGGTACCTTAGTTTTAAGGAGCAAAACATCACGCCGGAGTTTGCACAAAAGCTTGGAGTGGAGTTTGCCAAACGAGTATGGGGCAAACGGTTTCAGGTAGTGGTGACTACCCATCTTAATACCACTCACCTGCATTGCCATTTTGTCATTAACTCCGTTTCATTTGTGGACGGCAAGAAATTGCAGAACGAAGAAAAGGCATGGTTTAAGTTTCGGCTGATAGCAGACGAACTCTGTAGAGAATACGGACTTCATGTAATAAAGCGACCTGAGCGAAATCTGGCTCCGGCTTTTCTGCTAAAACAGGATACGGCAGGACTTCCAACCAGATATAACCAAACACGCTGGGCTATTGACCAAGCTATTATGAGTAGCCGTACCAAAGAGCAGTTTCGTAAAATCTTAAAGGAAATGGGATACACCTTAGATTACAACCCAAAGCACAAGTATTGGACTATTACCCCAAAAGGCTATGAAAAGCCAATCCGTCTATACCGATTGGGCGAGGAATACGAACAGCATCGTATTTTGGAACGGCTAAAGGAAAACAGAAAAGAGGTTCTATTAAACCCGTTCCAAGAAAAAGCCAAGTTTAAACCATTTGACACAAAGAGCAGTAGTCTGTATAGATTGTATCTTCACTACTGCTATATGCTCGGCTATATATCCAAGCACAAAAATCAAAAGCCGACAACCATCCACTACCTTATCCGCGATGACCTTATGAACCTAAATGAAATAACGGCACAGGTAACCTTTATGGGGCAGCACAATATTCAAACAGATGAAGATTTAGTTTCTTATTTGGCGTCAATAGAAAAAGACATTAATACACTGACTGCCGAGCGTACAAAACTTAGGAACGCTCTTAAAAAGACGGAAATATCTAAAGAACAGCAGTTGGAATTTAAGGAAACTATATCGTCAATCTCAATGAAATTAGAAGTCTTACGGAAAGAAGTCAAACTCTGTCATGGCATTGCAAAACGTTCTGGCGACATCGGCGGCAAACTGGAAATGCTCAGGGCAGATGAAAAACAAGAAAACAGAAAGGAGAAGGCAGAACATGAACAACAGCGGTGACGCAGCAGAACAAGTAGTACGTCTGTCTTTAGAGGGTATGGAAGTTACGGCAAAGCTTACCGGCACAGCGGCCAAGCATATTGCCGTACTTCTTTTTTCTGTCCTAAAGCAGGAACAAAAGACAAGCGGAAAAGCAAGGCTAAGCAATATGATAAAATCCGGTAAGGAACTAAAAGTGTTTGCAGTACCCCAAAAGGATCTTCCGACTTTTGTGGAACACGCAAAACAGTATGGCGTCTTGTACTGTGTACTAAAGGATAAGCACAATGACGCACCGGATGCCGTGGTAGATGTTATTTCCAGAGCGGAAGACGCAGCCAAAATCCAACGTATTTTTGACCGATTTGATATTGGCAAGATAGAAAAAGCAGCTATTGCACAAGAACAGGTTACGGAGCAGACCGATATTGCGGATATTGAGGAGGTTGAAAAGGATAACCCTTTTACGGACATTTCGGGCGAAGAAACTCCGTCCGAAATAAGCTCCATGAACGAAGATACTCAAGATAAGGAAAAGCCTTCTATACGAAAATGGCTGGCAAGAAACAAGGATAAGCGAAAGCAAATTCCCAAAGAGCATATAAAGGAGGTGCCTTCCCATGAAATCGAAGGAAGATAAGCAAAGTATGCTTGTCTTATGTATGATTGGCATTATACCGGTTATATGGATAGCACTTTTAATTGCACCATATGCAGGTGATGGTATTGTTAGGTTGCTGCCTGAGTTAGAGGAAATATTAAAAAACCCGTTTCATATTACGCTTTGTGAGGACAGCCTGAAAACTGTCCTCACTTTTCTTTTAGCGTATGGTATTGGAATAGGTATCTATTTGTCCTCGAGAAAAAACTACAGGCGGGACGTGGAACACGGCTCGGCACAGTGGGGGGCTATTCAAAAGATAAGTAAGGTCTATTCGGAATTGCCCGCAGAAAACAATAAGATATTGACTCAACATATAAAAGTCGGATTAAACACCCGAACACACAGACGAAACCTAAACACAATTGTCTGCGGTGGCAGTGGAGCGGGAAAAACGAGATTTTACTGTAAGCCAAACCTAATGCAGGCAAACACATCTTTTGTTGTTTTGGATCCCAAAGGAGAACTGCTTAGAGACACCGGAAATCTTCTAAAGAAAAAAGGATATGAGATTCGTGTTCTTGACCTTATATCCATGGAGAAAAGTCATTGCTATAACCCATTTGTATATCTAAAAAGTGACAACGATGTACAAAAGTTAGTTACCAACCTGTTCCAAAGTACAACACCAAAGAATTCGCAAACCAGCGACCACTTTTGGGATACGGCAGCATCCATGCTGTTGTTGGCGTTAATATTTTATCTGCACTATGAGGCACCAAAGGAAGAACAAAACTTTGCTATGGTTTTGGAACTGCTTAGAGCCGGAGCTATAGAAGACGAGGACGATGCAGGCCCATCTCCACTGGATACCCTGTTTGACGAGTTGGAGATGGAGCAGCCGGAGCATATTGCCCTTAAATATTACCGGGCATATCGTTCGGGTTCGGCTAAGACGTTAAAATCTATCCAAATAACGCTTGCCTCAAGACTTGAAAAATTTAATTTGGAAAGTCTTGCGTCGCTAACTGCAACCGATGAAATGGACTTGGGTTCGTTAGGCGAGAGAAAGGTAGCTCTATTTGCCATCCTACCTGATAACGACAGCAGTTTCAGTTTCATCGTATCTATCCTATATACGCAGCTGTTTCAACAACTGTTCTATACGGCAGACCATGTATACGGTGGGACACTTCCCGTCCCGGTTCATTTCCTAATGGACGAGTTTGCAAACGTTGCTTTGCCGGATGACTTTGAAAAGATTTTAAGCGTTATGCGTTCAAGAGGTGTTTTTGTAAGTATAATCCTGCAAAACATTGCTCAGCTAAAAGCACTCTTTGAAAAACGCTGGGAAAGCATTGTTGGCAACTGTGATGAGTTTTTGTTTTTGGGTGGCAACGAACAGTCAACCCACAAGTATATTTCTGAACTGCTTGGAAAGGAAACCATTAACTTTAATACCTACGGAAAAAGCTCAGGGCATAGCGGAAATTATTCCACCAACTACCAAATAAGCGGAAGAGAACTCTTGACGCCTGATGAGGTGCGAATGCTCAATAACCGCTATGCCCTTTTGTTTATCCGAGGAGAACTTCCTGTAATGGACACAAAGTATGACATCTTAAAGCACCCGGCTATTGACCTTACAGCCGATGGCAAAGGCAACACCTACTACCACGGCATGGTAAGGGATGATATTGCATCTATCTCGATAGAACGGGCAAAAGGCAGCACTACCAAAGAAGTGCAATTTACGGAAACAAGCTATGTGTTGTTGTCCAACGAGGATTTTTAAAATTCAAACTAAATTAAAAATGGAGGTATTACTATGAGAAACAAGAAGAACGTATTTGCCAATTTTGCCAACATAGTAAATAGGAGCAGTCGCATAACCCGTGTGGCTGCAATTTTTATATTGGTAGTAGTCGTTTGCACCACCACAGCTTTTGCAGCTGATGACCCGCTTGCAGTAATAAATAATCTGTCCGACTTTATCTTCAGTATCATCCGAGCAGTTGGCTTGATACTTTTGGGACTTGGTATCGTGCAAATCGGTTTGAGCCTTAAAAGCCACGATGCCTCTCAAAGGGCTAACGGATTTATGACTATGGCAGGCGGAGTAATTATTACTTTTGCCAAAGAAATTTTGACGTTGATTACCGGTTAAGTATATTAGGCTTACTAACGGGAGGTGCAAAAAATGAGCGACAATTGGGTGGTTCAAAACCTCGAACACGCTTTGACAACATGGAACGAAAAGCTGACTGAAATTTGGTCACTACTCACCACTTCACCTCAAACGTTTCGTGGTGGTAGTATATGGGACGCAATAGTAAGTATCAATGGAGCAGTGCAGGCCGTAGGGCTTGCATTGCTTGTTTTGTTTTTTGCAGCAGGAATGGTAAAGACCTGTGGCAGCTTTGCGGAAGTAAAGAAACCGGAGCAAGCTGTAAAGCTGTTTATTCGTTTTGTGCTTGCAAAAACCGTTATTACCCATGGCATGGAGCTGATGTTGGCAGTCTTTAAAATCGTACAAGGTGCGATTAGCAAAATAATTGGTGTATCGGGCATTTCTTTCGTGGAAGGAAATGCCCTGCCAAGAGAGTTGGTACGGGCTATTGAAAAATGTGGATTTTTAGAAAGCATCCCGCTTTGGGCAGTGACCCTAATAGGAAGTCTGTTTATTACGGTATTATCGTTTATCTTGATTTTAACCGTATACGGCAGATTCTTTAAGCTTTTTCTGTATACAGCCCTTGCACCAATTCCACTATCTACCTTTGCAGGAGAACCAACGCAGAGTGTGGGCAAAAGCTTTCTTAAAAGCTACTGTGCCGTTTGTTTAGAAGGTGCCGTTATAGTTGTCGCTTGTGTAATTTTTTCGCTCTTTGCTAAATCTCCGGCAGTTGTAGACCTGTCAGCAGCTGCCGTTACTCAGGTATGGAGCTATATTGGAGAACTGATTTTCAATATGCTTGTTTTGGTGGGGAGCGTAAAAATGTCGGACAGAATTATTCGTGAAATGATGGGGCTTTAAGGAAGGTGGTTTTATGGAAGTTAAGATTAATCGGGAAATTCGGGAATACAAAGAGTCTGTGTTTTGGGGACTGTCCTTGCGGCAGTTTATTTTTTCGTTGTTGGCGTGTGCTGCGGCAGTAGCTGTATATTTTCTCTTTCGTAATCGTGTTGGTACGGAAATATTGTCATGGTTTTGCGTTTTAGCGTCCACGCCATTTGTGGCATTCGGCTTTATCCGGTTTAATGGCATGAATTTAGAAGACTTTCTAAACGCATGGTTGGATTTTGCGATATTCATCCCGCAAAAACTTACCACTCGCCCAAGCGAAATTATTAACCAAAATGCAGAGAACAGGAGGATTTGATATGTTTGATTTATTCGAGTTTCTTTTTGGCCCGTGTGAAGATGATATTTCCTTTACTCAAGATGCCATGGCGGTAAAACAGATATTTTACGATGGCATTTTCCGTGTTGGCGACAAAAAGTTTTCAAAGTCGTTTTGCTTTTCTGATGTGGACTATGCCACTTTGGATGAAGAAGAAAAAGAAGAAATTTTCCTCGCTTACTCTGCCCTTATAAACACCTTTGGTACAGGTTGCATGGCAAAGGTAACTATATGCAATCACGGCCTTAATAAGGATAGCTTTGAAAGTAATATGCTCTTGCCTTTGTCGGGAAATTCGCTTGATGAATACCGCAGGGAGCAAAACAGGATATTGATAGGAAATATTCGAGAGAAAAATGCGTTGACCCAAGACAGGTATCTAACAATAACGGTAGAAAAAGCAAATGTAGAGGACGCAAGAGCATTTTTTGAACACCTTGAAAAAGACTTGGCAATACACTTCGAAAAACTCGAAAGTCGCTTTGATGTTATGGATACGTCAGAACGACTTCGTGTTTTCCATGACTTTTACAGAGTCGGTGAAGAAGATGCCTATTGCTACAATCCCGCTCAGGTAGAAACTTTTGGATATGACTTTAGGGACTATGCCTGCCCGTATTCTATGGAACTCAAAAAAGACTATTTCAAGATAGGGCATCGTTTTGGCCGGGTACTGTATCTTCGGGACTATGCCTCGTTTATTAAAGACGAAATGGTTACGGAATTAGCCGGTATAAACCAAAACCTCATGCTGTCCATTGATATAGAACCGTTTCCTACAGAACAGGCGATAAAAGATGCAGAAAACCGTCTTCTTGGAGTGGAAACCAATATTACCAATTGGCAGCGTAGACAAAACCAGAACAACAACTTTTCTGCAACCGTTCCTTATGACCTTGAACAGCAGCAACAGGAGATGAAGGAATTCCTAAACGACCTTACCACAAGAGACCAGCGTATGATGTCGGGACTTCTCACCATTGTCCATACAGCAGACACCAAAAAACAGCTCGACAGTGATACGGAAACACTCCTTATAACGGCAAGAAGGTATTTGTGCGAGTTGGCAATTTTGAAGTATCAGCAGCTTGATGGCATGAACACAGCTCTGCCGTATGGTGTACGGAATATTAATTCTACAAGGACACTTACAACAGAAAGCATGGCAGTATTAATGCCGTTTAGCACTAAGGAAATACAGCATGAAAACGGAATTTATTATGGTCAAAACGCTATTAGCCATCGTGTAATTATGGCAGATAGAAGTCGTCTTATGAATGGTAACTCCTTTATACTTGGCGTTTCGGGTAGTGGTAAGAGCTTTGCCGCAAAGGGTGAAATTTTTAATATTCTGCTTTCCGGTAACAGCGATATAATAATCATCGACCCGGAACGGGAATATGAAAAATTGGTAACGGCCTTGGGTGGAGAGGTCGTAAACATATCTTCGACCTCTAAAAACCACATAAACGCAATGGATATAAACCGTGATTATGGAGATGGTGCAAACCCCGTTATTTTGAAGTCCGAATTTATTATGTCTTTGTGTGAACAGCTAATGGATGGTACAAACTTGGGAGCCAAGCAGAAGTCTATTATAGACCGCTGCACAGCCTTAGTGTACAGGGACTACCAAAAACAAGGATATGCCAGCATGGTACCGACGCTAAAAGACTTTTATAAAACCCTTCTTCTTCAGGATGAGCCCGAGGCACAGGAAATTGCCTTGTCCCTTGAACTGTTTACAAACGGATCTCTTGACACCTTTGCCAAGGAAACCAATGTAGATACAAATAATCGCCTAATATGTTATGACATTTTCGAACTTGGTAAGCAGCTCATGCCAATAGGCATGCTTATCGTTTTGGACTCCATCTTAAACCGCATAACTCAAAACAGGGCTAAAGGAAAAAGCACTTTCATCTTTATCGATGAAATTTATTTGCTGTTTCAGCAGGAATACTCAGCAAACTTCCTGTTTACCCTTTGGAAACGTGTAAGAAAGCACAATGCTTTTGCGACAGGTATAACGCAGAACGTGGACGATTTGCTGCAGAGCCATACGGCAAGAACTATGCTTGCAAACTCCGAGTTTCTTATAATGCTGAACCAAGCCGGTTCTGATAGAAACGAGCTTGCGAAACTGCTTAATATCTCAAAACCGCAAATGGAATATCTGACGAATGCAAAAGCGGGAGAAGGATTGCTGAAAGTTGGCAGTACCATCATTCCATTTGTAAACAAATTTCCGCAGCACACTAAACTTTACAAACTGATGACCACAAAGCCAAATGAGATAGGGGGATGAAATGCCAAGGATTAAAACACGAAAAGTCATGCAAAAAAGCGTTCAACACATTCATAGGATTAAAAAGAAACCACAGGTGGAAAGCACTCCCGAAAACAGTGCAACCGGTAAAATTGAGAACACTGCAAAATACACAGCGTATGATACCGCACGGTTCCTAGGGAGACAAACAAAAAAGCACCTTAATGCCACTAATAAAAAGGATAATGTAGAGCGAGCTAAACAATCCGCAAAAATAGCAAAAAGAATATTCTGGATATCCAAATCCGTGGGAAAAGCCGTAGTAGTCGGGGTAAAAGCAGCTGCGAAAATAACCGCAGAGGCAGGGAAAGCTCTTGTATCAGCCATTGTTTCAGGTGGTTGGGTTGCAGTAGTTGTTATCCTCATTGTGTTTATTATGCTGCTCTTTGGAGCATTCTTATTTTCAGGCGAAGAAGAAATTTCAAACGATGAAATACCGTTCTATATAACACAAAAGGATGCCTACCCGTAAGGGTGGCATCCGTACATAAGCATATTCTTTAATAGTAGGAGTATGTTTGTTTTTCGTGAAGTATATCAATTCACGAACGCGAAAAAAACATACCCCAATATAATA
>CAZTWE010000043.1:0-19466 GCA_964617165.1 uncultured Ruminococcus sp. | reverse complement strand
TGAATACAGTGAGCGAGGAAACGAAAATAGAAAACAAAATTCGGGTAAAAACGGAAAAAATACGCTACTCTTAGCGGATTTTCAACCTTTATTTTCTAATCAGATATAAAAAGCAGTGGCGAGGCGGAAATTTCTTTCTACCTCGCCAATTTTGTTTTCGATTACGCCTAAATGCGACAGCCCCAGCGATATAAATCCCCCGAGGATTCGCTCCCGAAGGGAATATCACAAATCTCGCAAGGGATTTATATCGCTGCGTGTTCTCCGTTAAGGATAACACGCACAGGTGCCGTACTCGCGCATATTCAGCACGGGGTCGTGCATAAGAGATGCGCGTGAATTAAATTCTATCGGAACACCGAGCGCATCTGCCACGGCATGCCTGAAGCTCACAGCGCGTGTTGCACCGTATGCTTCATCAAAGCTTTTATTATTCTTTATCATCTTCACTTATAAGATCGGACATTGTGAAATCCTTTACCGAGCGCCGTACCATGCACACCGCATCCCCCATAGCACGGTAGAGTGCCGAGGTACCGCTGCCGTCGTGCCTGTAATTTGCAGCACGCTCACGACGTATACCGATATGCTCGGCGGTTTGTACCGCATCGATATTTGCCGCAACGAAAATAAATTCCCAGCCTAATTTCTCTTCCTTTTCTTTTATCATTTCCTTTATTTTGTCCGAGGAATATTCTCGGCTTGCGTTCTCCATACCGTCGGTCGTTATCAAAAATACCGTGCGCTCGGGAACGTCCTCAGCCCTTGCGTATTTGTGAATGCTTGATACGTGGTGTATTGCTCCGCCTATTGCATCGAGCAGTGCCGTACAGCCCGAGGGTGTGTAGTCGCTCGCCTTCATCGGCGATACGTCATTCAGATCGCACCTGTCGTAGAGAACGTGAGAGTAATTGTTGAACAGCACTGTGGAAACGTAGGTCTTGCCGTCAAAGCTCTTCTGCTTTTCTATCATGGAATTGAAGCCGCCGACTGTATCGGCTTCAAGCCCTGCCATTGATCCGCTTCTGTCGATTATAAATACAAGCTCGGTTACGTTGTTTTTCATTTTTGTTTTCCTCCAAAACGTGTTTTTTGTCGTAGTTTTCCTCCGACGCTTACATTATACACGTTTCGGTGTGGGCGTGGGTCTCTTTTCGGGAGACCTTGTAATTCAGCAGCCGAGCAGCTCCTGATCGAATTTGAACAGAGCTTCGTTTATTTCGAAAATATCATACCTTTTATTTATTATGAAGTATTTAATGATAACGTCAAATTTGCTGCTGCCCGAAAGGGTAAAGCCAACCGTTGAGAGAAGCGATTCGGTTTCTTCAAGCGATAGGCGGAGGCCTATGGAAAATGCAAGCACCGTGTTTTTACTCGGGCGGTAGCCTGCCTGATTTACTATTTTCCAGAAGGTCTTTTTGCTGACGTTTGATCTCTTGTAGCACTCAACGTCGCTCATTCCCTTGGCATCAATGAGCTTCAAGAGAGTCACCGAAAATGGGTCGTCAAGGTGGCTCAGCATGTCTTCAAGGCTCTCGGATACAAAGGCATCCTCGCTTACGTCGGAAAGCGAGCTTTCCATAGAAGCTATTCCGAAATCCCGTTTTCTCCTCGAATAGTATATCGGCGCACTGCGCTCTCTTCTGCAGCGCGCTCTGTCATCAAAGTCACTCGCGGCATTAACGTAATTGTCATCAACGTACGCCTTGATATCGGAAAACAATTCCTCACTTATCTCAAATGAGTTCTTGTCGAATACAACGAGATATACGAGCATCTCGTGCGTGTCAAGGAACTCTGCAATAGTGTCAGCGGCAACGCTTAATGCCAATGCAGTGGGAAAACCCAGCAGCCCTGAGGCGATGAGGGGAAACGCAACGCTCTCACATTTATGCTCTGCGGCAACTGCAAGTGCGTTTTTATAAGTGAGGGACAGTGCGCAGACTTCACCCGCCTCACCGCCTTGCCACAACGGGCATCTTGTGTGTATGACGTATTTTGCGAGTAGAGCATACCCTGCGGTCGGCTTCGCTTCACTCTCGGCAAGTGGTGCAAGCAGGCGGCACTCATCCAACAGCCCCGCTCCCGCTTTTGCGTGTATTGTTGCATCGGCTCCACCATCGGGTATCATGCGCTCGTTGGTTGTATTTACTATGGCATCGACCTGTAGCATGGTTATATCGTGTCTTATTATTTTCAGCGGCATAAGCACCTCGCGTTTTTCTTTTGACGTAATTGTAGCACCTCTTCCCCGATATGTCAATAGATATCATAACACGTCGAAGGATTAGGAGCACATCGAAAAATACAATTTTGGGTGCGAAATCCCATGTAATATATTTGAATTGTACCATGACGGTACAATTGTTAAAATTTATGTAAAATGCAGAGTGCTGTTGCAATTAAAAGAAAAATATGTTAAAGTAAAATAAATCCGAAAAAATGCAAAGAAAGAAGTGATGAGCTTTTATGTTACAGGTCATAAATCTGAAGAAGATATACAAAACCAAGGGCGGTGCCGCTGTAAATGCTCTTGACGGAGTTACACTGAGCTTTCCCGAGCGCGGAATGGTATTCCTGCTTGGTAGAAGCGGCTCCGGTAAATCAACGCTGCTGAACGTTGCGGGCGGCCTTGATTCCCCGACCGACGGTGAGATCATAGTAAAGGGAAGAAGCAGCAAGGACTTTTCACAAAGCGATTTTGACAGCTACCGAAACACCTTTGTCGGTTTCATTTTCCAGGAGTACAATATTCTGGATGAGTTCACGGTTGAGAACAATATAGCTCTTGCCCTTGAGCTTCAGGGAAAATCAAAGGATAAGGAAGCGATAGAGCGGCTGCTTCGGGACGTGGACCTCGAAGGATACGGCAAAAGAAAGCCGAACACGCTTTCGGGCGGTCAGAAGCAACGAATAGCTATTGCGAGAGCTCTTATCAAAAATCCCGAGATCATCATGGCGGATGAGCCTACGGGTGCGCTTGACTCAAATACGGGTAAGCAGGTCTTTGATACGCTGAAAAAGCTCTCGCGTGATAAGCTAGTTATAGTCGTATCGCACGACAGGGATTTTGCCGAGCAGTACGGTGACAGGATAATTGAGCTTGCAGACGGTAAGGTGATATCGGATACCACAAAGACCGAGGAGCCTGAGAACACAATTAACGAAAACGTCTCGGTGGTAGGCGACAGCATCCTTTCGGTAAAAAACGGTGAGGAGCTTGACGACGAGGATTTTGCGTTTATAAAATCCTTCCTCAGGGGAAAGAAAAACGCTATGATCTGCTCCGAAGACGGTGACGTTCGCGCCTTGAAGCGCGCAGCCAAGATAACCGACAGCGGCTCCAAGGAGGTGTTCCGCGATACGGACGAGGAAAGCGTACCTAAGAAGAGCTATACCGATGAGGAAAGCCGCTTCATACGCTCAAAGCTCCCCGCTCGCCATGCCTTCAAGCTCGGAGCCTCGGGAATGAAAACCAAGCCCGTGCGCCTTATCTTTACGTCGCTGCTCTGCACGGTTGCGTTTATTCTTTTCGGACTTTTGTCTACCATGATGCTTTATAACAATGACGCTGTATTCCGTGACAGCCTTATGGCATCCGATTACAGCTATATGGGCATCGGCAAGCAATTCACGGTAATCAGTAAGTATTATCGGGGCAACGAGCTTGTGAACGAGCACTCATACAGACAGCAGACCAAGCTTACGAAGGATGATATAGACGGTCTTTCCGAGCTGTTCGGTACCTCGGCTTTCGGTGCGATCGCAATAAACCGCGATATAGAAAATCTGTCCTCGCGCCCGAATTACACCGATTATTACACCGGAAGCATAAAGAAGATCGCCTCGCTTGATGAAGGCAGTGAGCTGCTCTCAAAAGTAGAGTACGGCAAATATCCCGAAACGGAAAACGAAATATGTCTGACAAGCTATACCGCACAGGCACTTGTTGCCATAGGCTTGAGTGATCCCGACAGCGGTGAGGCTTACACACTGAGCGGTGCTTCGGACGTCGTGGGGAAAACGGTGGTTATCAACGCTACCCCCTATACCGTGTCGGGAATTATCGCGTGCGATCCGCTCCCCGCGAAATATGACGTGCTCAAAGAAGAGGGCGAGGTTGAGGATTGGACACTGTCCTATTATTTCGCATCAGAGCTTGAGAACGGCATATATCAGCTCGGATTTGTAACGGAAGAGCGACTTCAGACCTTTATTTCTCACGGCTCGGAGGGTATAAGTCTCTTTAACGGCTCAACAAGCATGGGAGTGATACTGAACAGGGGTCAGGATAACGAGGAATACTGGTATCTGAATTACGGCAAGCTCGTTTCGAATGCGGGAGGCATGGATATCTACTGCTCCGACGGTGCAAAAGCTACCCTTGCCGATGACGAGATCATTATAGATTGCTACTATTTTATGAACTTGCTTGAGCGCGCGCTAGAGAGAGATACCGAAAGCGAGGCGTATAAAAAGTGGAACAGCAGTGAATACGATCCCGAAACCGGTGAAATTATTTCGTATTCCGTAAGAGAAATGTTCTCGTTCGGATTTGATCCCGGCTTCAAGGAAATCGAGCTTGCGCACGGTGTAACGCGTGAGAGCTGCCGTGAGGCTGCAATCGAATTTCTTAACACGTATGGGGTGTGGGACAAAATTCAGGCAACCGTCTGCGCTATAAACGGCTACTCGGATGTCACCGAAGCGTTCAGCTCTACTATCGTAAGCGCGCGTGCCGTCGGCTTCTTCGTAGCAGACGGCTTCGGCAGTGCGGCATTTGTCAGCGATGCGATATTCGAGTCATTTGAAACGGCTGTTAAAAACGAGATGCTGAGCCTCGGCTGGGGATATTCCGAGGAAAGCACGGATTACGTTGTTCCCGAGGGAGCGATATACGATATGGCATTCATAGCATACGACCGCACGGAAGCCTCAACAAACCTCCTGAAACCTTACACGGATGGCGTTGTAGGCGAGGATAACGGCATTATTACGTTGAACAATCCCTTAGTGGAAAGCATCAATCAGACGAATATGATGGTAGAAAGTCTTTCCAAAGTATTCCTGTACGTCGGAATAGTTATGGCTGTGTTCGCAGCACTCCTGCTCTCCAACTTTATCTCGGTATCCATATCGACTAAAACGCGCGAGATCGGTATTCTGCGAGCTGTCGGAGCAAGGAGCATTGACGTATTCAAGATATTCTTCTCCGAGGCGTTCATCATCTGCACGATATGCGTTATACTTTCGTGTATCGGCGGCGCCGTTACCTGTGCGATACTTAACGCTGAGGTCTCGGAGCTGATCGGCGGTGTTTCGCTGTTCGTATTCGGACCTGCATCCATCGGTATGCTCGTAGGCGTTGCGGCTGTTACAGCGGTTGCGGCAACGTTCATACCCGTATACAGAGCGGCAAAGAGAAAGCCTGTGGAATCTATCAGAGCGCTTTGATCTAACCGCAAGCGGTGAGACCGTTATAAATACAAAATACGGTAGAGGTATTGTGATTTGCAGTACCCCTACCGTAATTTTTTCGGGTTATTCGGTTATATTGATTTAAATCCTGCTTTCTCATGTGCCTCAAGCAGCTCGTCACACATAGCGATGATATCGTCTATCGAAAGCTCTGCTGCGGTATGAGGATCCATCATTGCAGCCTGATATACCTTATTTCTGTCACCCGTAACAGCCGCCTCAACAGCCAGAAGCTGAGGATATATATTGCTTGAATTCATAGCCGCAAGCTGAGTGGGAAGCTCTCCTACCACCGTGGGATGTATTCCGCTTGCATCAACAAGGCAGGGAACCTCAACGGTTGCCTCGGAGGGCAGATTTGTGATAAGCCCGGTGTTCAGCACGTTTCCGCCTATCTGATATGGTACGTTTGTCACCATAGCTTCTATGATCCTTGAGCAGTATTCGCGGCTTCTTTCATGCTTGATATCTCCGCCTGCGAACAGTGCTTCCTTCTGCTTTTTCCACTTTGCTATCTGATCCACACAGCGTCTCGGATATTCATCAAGGGGAATGTTATATCTTTCTATAAGCTCCGGGTAATTTTTCTTTATGAAGAAGGGATTGTATTCCGCATTGTGCTCGCTGCTCTCGGTGCAATAGTATCCGAGACGTCTGATATACTCAAAGCGAACCATATCCTCATGCTTCACAGTGTCGTTCTTTTTCATAGCAAGCTCGCGGATCTTGGGATAAATGTCGTTACCCTCTTTATCCGTTATTTTGAGCAGCCATGCCATGTGGTTGATACCTGCTATCTCTGCTATGTAGTTATCGCCGTATTCCTCTTTAAGCGAGAGCTTTTCGAGCAACTTGGGAACGCATACCTGTACGCTGTGGCAAAGTCCAACGGTCTTTACTTTTGTAAATCTTTGCATGTAGTTTGACAGCATGCACATGGGATTGGTGTAGTTAAGCAGCCACGCATCGGGGGCAACCGCTTCGATATCATCCGCAAATGCCTTCATAACGGGTATGGTACGCAAAGCTCGCATGATACCGCCGATACCGAGCGTGTCGGCAATAGTCTGGCGCAGACCGTACTTCTTGGGTATCTCAAAGTCTATTACCGTGCAAGGCTCGTAGCCGCCTACCTGAATTGCGTTTACGATGAAGTTGGCTCCTCTCAGTGCATCGCGGCGATTTTCTTCACCGAGATAGGTTTTAACTGTTGCCTTACCGTCGTTGTACTTTTGGTTAAGGGCGTTTATGAGCATAAAAGATTCTTCAAGACGCTCACCGTCGATATCATAGAGCGCGATATCAAGCTGCTCTCTCAGCGACTCGCAAAGCATACAGTCACCGATAACGTTTTTGACAAATACGGTGCTTCCCGCACCAAGGAACGTGATTTTAATCATGGCTTTTCTCCGAAATTTTATTCTGTGACTGTATTCTAGCACTTTTTTTCTGAAAAAACTATTGCATTTTGTCACTAATATATGGTAGAATGTCTCTGTAATACTATGAAACACTTTCGGTGCGGAGGCTGCTATGATGACGAACATAATTCTTGAGGATAAGGGCTTTGAGGAATTTTCTCCTTGCAATTTCGGCTGTGAGGATTGCGATGCCGCTCATCGCTTCGGCCCACACGTGAGAAATCATTATCTCATACATTTCGTAACCTCGGGGCGCGGCAGGTTTGAAACTCCGCGCGGGGTGTACACCGTCAGCGAGGGAGAGGCATTTCTTATACGTCCCGGTGAGGTAACGGTATATGAGGCGGATGCCGCCGAGCCGTGGAGCTACGTATGGCTCGGCTTTCGCGGCAGGCTCTCCGAGAAATTTTCCGAGCTGCCCGACACCTTCGTTTATGAAAAGGGCTTTACCTCGGAGCTTTGCGAGGCGTTTGACATAGATGCGGGCAAGGAGGAATATCTCACGGGTATGATATTCAAGCTGTATGCTCACATCTTCGGAGAGAAAATAAGGTCGGATCATCCCAACAAGGTTGCATCCTACATAAATGCGCATTACATGGAGGACGTGTCAATTTCCGCGGTGGCAGAAAAGCTTGGGCTTGACAGAAAATACCTTGCAAGAATATTCAAAAGCAAGTTCGGCGTGTCTATGCGTGAATACCTGATAAACAAAAGGCTGCATGAGGCAAAAAAGCTCTTGCTTCGCGGATATACGGTTGAGGAATGTGCGTACATCGTAGGATATTCCGATTATTTCGGATTTTCAAAGGCATTCAAGCGAAAATACGGCGCATCTCCTGCTAAATATCGGTCTGATACGGCAGCTCGCGGGTAAAATAAATATTTAGTTAAAGTAAAAATGAACTTTTTGTGAAAAAATACTTGACAATCAAATGGCTTATGACGGTAATAAATCTCGCTAAGAGCCTTGGTATGACTGTCGTTCAAGAGGGCGTTGAGACCAAGGAAACGTTCGACAAGATCTGCGGTATGGGCTGCGATATCATACAGGGTTATTATTATGCAAAGGCTATTCCGCTTGAGGAATACAAGCTCTTCATAAAGTCCAATACTTCTATAAATACCGTGTCAAGTAGGTGTTGTTACCCACAGCGGAAGTTGTTATAAAAACGAGAGGATAAAGGGATGAAAAAGGAAATTGCACGGCTCGGCACAGAGCCTCATGACTATGATAGATTGGGACTTAAAAAGGATATTATAGCGGCATGGGAGGACGGGCTGCGCACAAACGGCAAATTTGGCGAGTACGAATGGTGGTATTTCGATGCTAAGCTTGAGGGCGGTCATTCGCTCGTAATCATTTACTATTCGCAGCCTGTAACAGCGGCAACGATGGGTTATGCTCCGTGCGTGAGCTTTTCCCTGACGGGCGGCGGATATGAGATGATGGAGGAGGTCAGCTTTAAGATTAGTGATTGCTTTTTCAGCCGTGAGGGCTGCGACGTCAGGATAGGCAATAACTATATTAAGGGAGACCTTAATAATTACGTTCTGCATTTTGAAAACGGCAGAGTGAATTGTGACGTCAAGCTGGAGGGGCTTGCTGAAAGCTACCGCCACCACACGGGTGAAATATTCTTCGGTAAAAAGAAATATTTTGCTTGGTTGCCGTCTGTTCCCGAGGGAAGAGTAAGTGCCGATATCACCGTGGACGGTAAAAATATGAAGCTTACAGGCTCCGGCTATCACGATCACAACTGGGGCAACGTTGGCATGTTCTGGCTGATGCATCATTGGTATTGGGGCAGGGCAAAGGTCGGCGATTATCAAGTGATATCAAGCTATATTACCGCAAAGGAGAAATACGGATACGAGCATTTCCCGATTTTCGTTATCTACAAAGACGGTGAGAAGCTGGGCTGCGATATAAATGCAATTACATACACTCAAACCGATAAGGAATACGATCCTATAACCGGAAAGCATTACCACAAGACTCTCATATACGATTACAATGACGGAGCCAATCATTTCCGCATCACCTATTCCGCAGAGGATATCATTGAGACCTTTGTTGTCGATCAGGGCTACGGCTCGGCAAGAGCCAAGGCAAGCCGTGCATTGATTTGGTTCGTTAAGAAAATGAAGCTCGCACCGAGCTATATACGCATGGTCGGTACGGTAACGCTTGAGCGTTTCAAAGGTGAGGACGTCGTTGAAACGCTTTCCGAGGGCGGCATTTGGGAGCAAATGTATTTCGGGCTTGATGAGGACGTATAAAACAAATAAGAGAAATAAATCCAAGGGGCTGTCGCATTTAGCGAGGGCGAAAACAAAATCGGCGAGGTAGAAAGAATTTCTGCCTCGCCACTGTTTTTTATATCCGATCAAAGAATAAAGGTTTTATCGGAATTTTGTTTTCTGTTTTCGTTTCCTCGCTCACTGTATGTATATACAGTTCTCGCTCATCAGCCAAAAAATTTCGCTCTAAATCCGCATGCCCGTTTATTAGAATTTATTTCTTTTTCTTGAAAAGCTGCTTAACCCAGCGCAAGGGCTTCGTTATCCTCCATGAAAGTGATTTTTCCATTTCGGAAATATGTTTTTGGTAGGCCTTTATACGCTTTTCATATTTATTGCTCTGTGTCTCAAGCTGTTGCATCAGTTCAATGTTAAGCAGCTGATGAGCACTGAGCTGATCTTCGACCTTTTTCTTTAGCAAATCAAGTTCAGCTGCGGGAGTAATTGCATCAAGCTGCTTTTGCAAGCCGTCTATTTTGGTATTGAACTGCTTGATAGCGCTATCAAGATGCCGCTCGGTTACGTCATACGCGGAGAACGCCATGGGGTGCTTAGGTGCATCAAGTGCATCCTTTATCCATTTCAGGCTGCGTGCGCGTTCCTTTGCGATGCGACTGTTAACGTCGTTATAGTCAATAGCATCCGTGAACAGGTAATCCTTTCCCTCTATGTCAGCCGGGGCATTGAAAACACGGTTTGCAAGTCCGAATATCTCGGTAAGAGAGTAGAAGCGGTCGGAGCCTCTTCCCTTGTTTGCAATTGAAATAAACGGTTTTTCAAAAATGATAGAGAAGCACGTGCCGTGGAATGAATCGGTGAATACCATTTCTGCGTTTCTGAAATACCAAAGCCACTCTTCGATCGGAAGATCGTCAAGCTTGGGAATAGTCCAGTTTGCTTCCATATTTCCTTTCATACGCGCATTGGCAACACAAACCAACTCCATGTTCATTCGCTCCGCAGTCTGCTCGGCTGCCTTTATCTTAGCAGGCGTGGGATCAAGGATATAAGCAAGAACGAACTTATCCTTCGGGGGATTTGAGATATTCGCTTCGGCAATACATTTTTCATAATGCGACCTGTCGCACATAAAGACAGGGTCAAGAACCTGAACTGCATCGACGCCAAAGCCCTTTTTACACAAATCTACCGCATAATCCTCGCGCACCGAAACTGCATCAAAGCGGCTGAGATAAAAGCCGGAAAAGCGTTTTTCTTCAGCGGTGCCTTTTATTTCATTGTGTCCAAAGGAGGTGCCGTAAGCTATTTTCTTTTTATCGTCGTCAACGAAATCAAGATAGAACAAGGTCTCAGCTGAGCGGCAAAGCGGATAGTTCCAAAGCTGGTCAGAACCGACAACAAATGCATCAGCAAGATCATTTACCTTTTTAAGATCCGTACGGTTTTTGTATTTAAAGGTCAGCTTGAAATGCTTCAGGCAGA
The DNA here is from genome assembly GCA_964617165.1 of uncultured Ruminococcus sp. Classification (GTDB taxonomy): domain Bacteria; phylum Bacillota; class Clostridia; order Oscillospirales; family CAG-272; genus UBA1740. Next base: position 8,817 of record CAZTWE010000043.1, on the reverse strand, counting down.
ATTTGCGCGGCATGGAAAGCGGGTCGCGGTTATAAACGCTGTCTGCCCACAAATTGTCGGGAATATCGGCAAATATACAGTTGTAGCCCTCGTCTTCAAGGAATTTATAAAGTGCAAAGTTGGTGAGAACGGAGCCGTAGTTACCACCGTACCAAATACCGAAAAGCATTACGTCATATCGGATTTTCTTAGCATCGGTAAGGGCTACCGAAAATTTCTTTCCCGCACTGAGAGATTTAAAGAACGTATCTCTTCCGGGATGCGCAGGCGAAAAACGGTATACGTTGGAATTGCGTCTTGCAAACGCAGAATAGAACGGAACCTTCTCCTGCTTTAGAATACTCACGTTGCGTTTGATAACTTCTTCAAAGAAGCGTCTGCCTTTTTCGTTATTGATAATTACCGCAGACGTACCCTTTCGGTCATCGAGAGCCTTTTTGTATTTATGTACGTCCCAGAAGTCACCGATCGTGATATCAGCCTGGCGCGGTACTCTCGCAAATTGACACGTTCCGCATGATTTTCTTGAAACGCAATTATGCTGGAATGCTTGCTGGAAGGAGCATTTTTTCGAAAGCTCGGTGTATTCGCTGCCGTCTTCAAAATCAATGTGTAAAGTCGAAGACCAGCCTATGGTGCCTTTATATCTGAAGTTGACGTCTTTTATCTTTTTCCCCGGAACGCTTTCTTCCAAAAATTTTTCCCAGACCAAAGAGGAGGGCGTGCCGTGACATATAAGATCTGCAATCAGAAGATTTTCGTAAGGCTTTTTCAAAAACGTTTTAACTGCGGCACACTGGCAAGGCGTACCTGTGAAAAGAACAAAACGCCCCTCATCAAGTTTTTCCTTTACCTGCTTGTAAATATCACCGCTGTCGCATTGAATATATTTGGAACGACGCAGCTTATCCAAATCTTCGGGATTGTCTATCATGATAAGCTTGGTGGAGAGATAATCATCGTTGAAAACAGCACCGCAGACATAGCCGTTTTGTTCAAAAGCATACTCTGCAAGAAGCGTAAACATGCCGCCCGACGCACTCTTTTCCCGAATGCCGTCGTCAGCCATAACAGCGTATACCTTCGGATTTTCCTCGTTATCGAACTTTGCATGCAATGCAGGGCAAACCGATTTACAGGCGTTACAGTTAACGCACTTGCTCTCATCGATTACCGGATAAAGGAACCCGTCGGAAGCCTTTTCCATGGTTATTGCGCCCAAACGGCAGGAATTAGCACATGCGGCACAACCATAGCAAAGATCCATATTCTCTAATATTTTCATGTATTTTGGCTCTCCCTTTTAGGTATATCAAAATTATAACATATTTCGACACCTTATGCAAGTAGTATTTTTGAAAATAAACTAAATAAATTAAACACTAAACACATTCACACAAATGCCTTGAATACGCGGTGTTTTTATGATAAAATATAATAACGGATTATTGACGCACATGATAAAAGGAATACGAAGGACGTGGAAGAGGAGTATTGATGATGCGAGGATTGATACTTGAAAAATTAAATGAAATAGAGCAGCGCGAAAACGTAAGAATATTACATTGCGTTGAGTCGGGCAGCCGTGCGTGGGGCTTTGCTTCGCCCGATAGTGATTATGACGTGCGATTTATTTACGCTCGTCAAAATGAATATTATTTGCGCTTGGATAAGACCCGTGACGTGATAGAATGGCAGCTTGACGATACGCTTGACATAAACGGTTGGGATATTAAAAAAGCGTTGGTACTGTTGCATAAATCCAATCCAACGGTTTTTGAGTGGAACGCTTCACCTATTGTGTACAAAACTACAGACGAGTGGCAACAGATATCCACTGTTATAAATCGCTATTTCGTAGCAAAATCGGGGCTGTACCATTATCTGAGCACCGCCAAGGGCAACTATCGCGAGCATCTCAAAGGCGATACAGTGAAGCTAAAGAAGTATTTCTACATACTAAGACCGTTGCTTGCATGTAAATGGATTCTTGCACAAGGAACGCCGCCACCGATAGAATTCGACGTTTTGGTGGAAAAGCATCTTGATGCCGATATCAAGCCTGACGTTGAGAAGCTTGTGAATTTGAAGATGAACGCTCCCGAAATCACTGTGGGAAATCGTTTTGTTCGCATTGACGAATATATAGATAAAACGATTGCCGAGATCGAAAGCATTACGTCTCTGTTACCGAATGAGATTGTGAGGTCATGGGAAGAACTTAACAAAACGTTTTTAAAGGTTTTAGGCAAGGGTGAATGATCAAAACTCGTTTCGGTGAGACGAATTTTGTGAATTATATCGGTAAAATTCTTATAATACCACAGAAAGCGACAGCTCAATACCTTTTTTGGTAAAGGGCTGCCGCTTTTATCGCAATTGTCTTTTGGCTTGCTATCTGTATGAGCCGTTTTTAGCTCCTGATTTATGCTTTGAACGTAATACTTCCGCGCTCGTCGGTGAGCCGTCTTTGCGCCGTTCCCGGCAGGCGAATGAATGCCTCGATACCGCTTGGAATAACGTATGAATAGGTGAACGTGTTATTCTCGGAATTATACGATATTTCGGTTTCTATAAGTCCCTTGGGAGACTTATGCGTTGCGCGGAGCCTGCCTATCTCCTTATGGGGCGTGGGCGCGAGGAGGATACTTTCAAAGCCTGCCTTGAGTATTCTTATTCCACCGAGATACTCGAATATCCACCGCCCCGGTACACCGAATGCAAAGTGGTTCATGCTGTCATACGCTCTTATGTCATCATATTCAACGAGTCCTTCCCAATTCTCGGTCATCGTGGTGGCACCCGTTCCTATAAGATTGAGAAGCGAGGGATATGTTTTCTGAAGTATCAGCCTGATGGCATCGTCCTCATAACCGTAATCGCTAAGCACACCGAGGATATGCTCACTTCCCATGAAGCCCGTTGTCATGTGGTAATCTGCACTAAGTACGTACCCGTGCAGACTTTTTACTATTTCCGGAATATCATTTTTCGGTGCAAGTCCCAATGCTATGGGAAGGACCTGACCGCTTTGCGACTCTTGTGAGTAGCGTTTTTCACCGTCAAGATAGTAACGCCTGTTGAACTCATCTCTGAGTCTTTCGAACGTTTCAAGGTATTGTGCTTCGTCATCTTGAATACCGAGAATTTTTGCCATGTGCGCGGCACATCTGTACATGTACGTGTAATACATCGCGGCATGGAAGTCGGGAGAAATGTTGATTATGGATTTCCAGTCGCAGTAATTAGCGTATTTTTTGTCGGGGAACACCTCTCCCTCGGCTATGGTTGCTACTCGCTTTTCTATAAGAGTCTTTACGATGGGATACTTTGTACGAATGACCTCGGGATCACCGTAGAACTTGTACAGAACGAGGGGAAGGATGAATTCCTCATCCTCGTAGCCGTAAACACCGTATTGCAGCTTTCTTCCCGTATAGCTCCACGATGAAAGGAAATCCTTGTTATCCATGTACCAGCATGCTGTGGTGGAAAATGCCTGAGTGTCACCGTTCCAGAAATTTTTCTCTCTTGTCGGGCAGTCTATCGGGCCGCTGAAGATATTTGAACGGTACGTTCTCTTTATAGTGTCCCAGATCACAGCGATATCCTCGTTATCGGTATCAATATCGCCGATCTCTTCAAGATCGTTATGCATTATGACGCGCTCGACGGTATCAACGGTGTATTCACCCGAGTAACCCTCGATATAAACGAATCTGAAGCCCGTGAAGGTAAAGCGAGGAATATAGGTCTCCTCTTCGTCACCGCGGCATATATAAACGTCAAGATTTTTTGCAGCGTATTCTGCGACGCCGCCCTCTTTATTATCGTCCTGGAAATAAGCTTCCTGATAAGGACCGAGGTGAGGGCGGCCGTCTTTTTTTATGAACTCCGCATAGCGTATCTTTATGATCTCTCCGCGCTTGGTGTTTTTGAGCGTTATTTTAGCACGTCCCGCACCGTTCGTTCCAAAATCGTATAGATAAACACCCTCCGAGAGCAGGCTTATATTACGGCATTTTTCAATTTTGGTCGCACGTATCGGGGGATAGTCCTGAGAAACAAGCTCTACCTTTTTTTCGCATGCAACTGCATGTGCGCCTTTATCGGTAAACTCTTCAAGTCTTGCATCGTATCTCTCGCCAAACTGAAGATCGTTTTCAAGAAGCGGGGAGGGGAGAACGGTAAAGCTCTCGTCGCTCTTTACGATTTCGGTCGAGCCATCGGAATATTCAATTACCAGCTCTGCGAGAAGTGCGGGCTTTTTATCGAAAAGCCAGCCCCACGATTTGCTGTTGAGCCATCCGTTGCCGAGAGTGAATAAAAGCTCGTTTTCACCGAGCTTAAGCTCGCTCGTCACGTCGAACGCCTGATATTCCTTAACCTTGTCCTTTGAGCCGGGAAGAAATCTCGCGGTGTCGAAAACTCTGCCGTTGAGCATAGGCTCGTAAAGACCCTCTGCGGTAGCAAAGAGAGTAGCTTTTTTGATATCCGTTTTGCAAACGAAGCTCTTTTTGAAGATACAGGAGCGACGCAGGTATTTAGGATGCAGCTTGTTGCATCCAAGCCATATCGACTGCTGCAACTGATCCATAATATACCACCCCACAGGCTCGGTTTGCTCATAGAAGCCGCATACCAGCCAAGCCTTAAAGGATGAGTCCGTCACAACGGTCAGCTCCTCACCCTCACCGATGATTTTGATACCTCCGCGAACAGCGGAGCTGAATGAAAGATATGAATTCGTCTGATAGAGTCTGAGGGCTATTCGATTGGTACCCGTGTTAAGTAACGATACTATATTATCGGAAATTACCCTATACATGTTGCCATATTTCTCAGCGGTAAATTCTTCTCCGTTGAGGTACAAATCAAACTTATTATCGTAAATAAATTCAAAGTGGGCTTGTTCGGGCTTGAAATCGAGCTTGAACGCACGGGTAAGATGACCTCTTACGTTTGCTGTTGGCCATATCCAAAAGCTATCCTCAAATTCCGTCCGATATTTGTACTCCTCGTTTTCAAGCTTCGAGAGATATTCATCGGGAGCGGTTATAAAGGATGCTGTGAAAGTGTGTTTGGCACCTCCGAGCATTGTTCATATCCTCTTTTCTGTAAATTTTTAGTCATTATAGCATAAATCATCATAGATGTCAACTATACTGACGGTAAATTTTCCGTAATATTCGCAAAGCAATTGTAACACTGCAACCTTTTTGCTGTGCTTACATACAAACCTTTTTTGCTGTGTCTACATAATTGTATTGAATAATGAGTGAAATTGTGTTATAATTAATTATTAAAACATCTTGAGGAGTGTGATTGTATGAAAAAGTTGACAGTGTTGGTTTTAACACTGTTCTGTGTAATTGGATTGTTTGGTTGTTCGGATAAAACATACGAATTACCACACGACCAATTCTGTTATTCCGCAGATAGTGCTCAAACCTACGAATTAAACAGTGACGACAAGCAGTATGTAATTGACCTTTTGAATGGCGCTTCTTGGGTAAATGACCTCTCAAACTGTGGTAGCGATTTTGTATTCTACACACAAAAACAAGAGGTTAGATATCATTCCGAATGTGGAACATTTAACGATTATACGAACAATAAGAGCACAACCGTTTCGGAGGAACAGCGAGCCACTATCAATGCAATTTTAGGCATCAATTGACTTGCAAATTCCAATTTATCGAGGATAATTATGTGCTCCTTGTGGAAGATGTTGATGACAGAGATTTTATGAACAAGCTGCTTGAAGCAATGTACGAGGAACTGCCCGAACCGAAACCGAGAAAGAAATGATAGTTAAATCCGCAAAAGGAGATAGGGAATGCACGGTATATGGAATCCGTGGCACGGGTGCGTAAAACACTCCGAGGGCTGCGCAAACTGCTATATGTTTTACCTCGACCGTGTCTTTTATGCGGGCGCGTGCTACGGAAAGCTTTTCGCGGGGAAGCCCTCGGCGGCGGTCGCTACCTGTTGGCGTGCTGGTGCAAGCGCTACGCTTGACAGACTCAACAAATATTTCACCTATTCCGAGATGCCCGTCGTCAGCAGCTCATATTGGAACATAAAGCACGAGGGCGAGGATCGCTTCGGCGAGAGGACCTTGCGAATGCTTGCTGAAAATATGGTGAAAATGCTCGGAGTCGGTTGAAAACAAGCTCGATGAAATTATTTTTGAAATTGATTAACATTTGAAAAGAGGATCAAAAATGAAGAAAATACAAAAATCTATACATCCCGACGATGATATCCATTATGAAAAAATGGGCTTGAAGAAAAACGAGGTCGAGCTTTGGGAGGATGGAGCACGCGTTGACGGATCAAAGGGAAACTATGAGTGGTGGTACTACGATTCTCATTATCCCGACGGAACGGTACTCGTAATAATCTTCTATTCTAAAATGCCAATCAGCGTTAATGGCCCGATAAAGCCCATTGCGTCAATGGAGCTTACTCTCCCTGATGGAAGAAGGTTCTATGAGGAGGTATATGCTACAATTGAAGAAAGTCATTATTCAAAGGATAAATGCGAAGTAAGGATTGGTGAGTGCCGGTGTCAGGGCGACCTCAAGCATTATGACGTTGTATTCAAGGGCAAGGAAATCAGCGCGCGCCTTACGCTTGACGGGACGATCAAATCCTGGCGCTCACAGACAGGAAGTATCTTCTTCGGTGATAAAGAGGAGCATTATTTCGCTTGGCTTCCCTCCATTCCCGAGGGGGTGGCTGTTGCGGACATCAGCTATGATGGCGGTAAGGAAATTCACCTTGAGGGATCGGGTTATCACGATCACAATTGGGGCAACACATCGATGCTCAAGCTGATGCACCATTGGTATTGGGGCAGAGCTAAAATAGGAGACTATAAGGTTATTTCCTCGTGGATCACCGCCGAAAAGAAATACGGATATAAGGATCACGACGTCTTTATGATCGCAAAGGATGGAGAGATACTTGGCGATAATTCAAATCACACCTTAAGGTTTATGCCCGAAGGCAGGTACATTGATGAATACACGGGCAAGCCGGTCTATAACAAGGTGGTTTATGAATACACGGCCGAGTCCGGCGACGAATATCGCATCACCTATGAGCGTAATAGTGACATCAATAAAACCCGCTTTGTTGACGTTCTTCCCAAGCCCTTGGGTGTCCTCGCCCGAATTATCGGATTTGACGGTGGGTATTTGCGCTTTGAAGGCGATGCAACCGTCGAAAAGATTGAAGACGGTGAGGTAGTAGAAAAAGTCAGTGCTCCCGCTGTGTGGGAGCTGATGTATTTTGGTAAATCGTGCGCTGACGAGGAATACAGATCAAAGCAATAAAGCCGAATGGAAAATATAGCAAGGCCGTTCGGTTGGTTTTGAGGTAGCCATGGAACTGAAAGATTTATTAAAAAAGCCTTTGCCTACGATACCGCCCGAGATATCCGAGCAGATCGGCAAAAGCGAAATAACAAAAACGCTGTTTGAAAATAAAAATGTTATACTCACAAGTCCCGAGCTGCAAAAAGAGGTCGGATACGTAAAAATGGACGATGGCACTTATCTCGTGTCAATGGTCTGCCCGATGAAGGGAATCACGCCCGAGATGGTCGAATGGTGGTTCTGGTGGCACGCACGGAAGAGCCTTCGATATCAGGTGTGGTATCCCGGAGAACACGTGAGCATCAAGTATCACAAGAAGAATAAAGCATATTTTCAAGAGCCGACAGTACCGCCCTTCGCCGCCAACACGCATTACCCTGTGGAGAGGATCGGTGGTAAAAAGATGCCGCTCAGAATCGATTTTGTTACTCCCGAGGATTTCGGCTTTTCAAAATCGGTGATGAATGAAAATAGCATCCCTCTTATCGTATGCGGACACGTTGGAGCCTTCAACGTAATCAAGCATACGGAAATGGCGCATATTTTCAAGCGAACCGAAGACGGACTGTTTCTGATAAGCCGCTTCTGGCTCGGAAAAACGATGAAAAGTAAGCTGCTCCGCAAGCTCATTATAACGGCGGATATGGCACGAGGTATGGCGGAGCATTGTTGCGTCGAATACAGAAATCTGTGTGAGATACTTCCTGTTCTGTACGAAAGAAACGAAGTTCAAAAAAGAGTTGGCAAAGCGGCTCCGTCGTTATATAATAATAACGGAGATAACCGATGACGGTTGCTATCCCGAATAAGTTAAAGAAATAATCGCCTTGAGTTGCAGCAAGAAGGCGGTTATTTTTTTATTTGTCACGTCGATTATTAAATATAGCATATTTTTCTCTGATAGCCAAGACAGAATGGAAATATAGCCGACTCTTTCACCACGCAGAAGTTGCATCGCTGTAATCAAAGAGTACAGCCGTTAAAAAGTTAGGTTTATTTTCGAAAAAAGTGTTGGACTTATTCATAAAAAATTAAAAGTATTCTTTAAGAAAAATAATTCCGTTCAATACTTTTTCAATATTTTGTGGTATAATGGTATGTAGAATGGAGGCGGTAGCATGAGGATATTACTTGTTGAAGATGAAAAAAGAATGGCGCAGGCGCTTTGTCAGCTTCTGCGGTTGGAGCAATATGACGTCGATCATTACGCCAACGGTATTGACGGTTTGATCGCAATCGAAAGCGATATTTATGACATCGTTATCCTTGACGTTATGCTACCCGGGAAAAACGGATTTGACATTGCCAAGGAAGCCAGAAGAAAGGGAATCAAAACACCGATACTGATGCTGACAGCAAAGAGCGAGCTTGACGATAAGGTTACGGGACTCGATTGCGGTGCTGACGATTATCTTACCAAGCCGTTCATGAC
>CAZTWE010000042.1:0-19906 GCA_964617165.1 uncultured Ruminococcus sp. | reverse complement strand
AGCTACCGGCTCATAACCGGTCGGTCCTAGGTTCGAGTCCTAGATGGTCCACCAAAAATTCTCGGGAGCAAAGCGACCGAGAATTTTTACTTATTACCTCTTCACTCTTCACTTTTCACTCAAAACGCTCCCGAGAATTTTGAAGTAATAAGTAATAGTGAAAAGTTAAAAAGTGAAAGTTACATCGTTTCGGATAATACAATAAAAAAAGACTTCCGTTTGCCGCAAGGCGACGTATGGGAGAGGTGCTATGAGCGAGAAAAAACAGAATTCGCGCTGTCGACGCGCAAAAACAACAGGCACGACAAAGCAATTTCATATAAATATGAAGCTCACTCCGCTGCCGGACGGTACCTACCGCATGACCGATCTGAAATTCGGTGATCCGAACAAGCGGTATTGGAAATATGATGAGCTCGGTGCCATCGTTTGGGAGGCGCATCCCGAAGTTGTCACCGTACCTGATAACGTATCCGTTATCGGGTGGCTGAACTGCCCTATCCTCGGTGAGATCGTTCTTCCGCCCTCGGTACGCAAGCTGGAGAATCTTGCTTTCAGTGCCGAATTTTTCAGCGGAGATACCTACGAATGGTATGCTCTGCACACTGTGCATTTTTCGCAGGGGTTAAAAAGCATTGGCTACAGAGCGTTCTACAGTTGTCGTGAGCTTGACGGTGTACGTCTGCCAAATGGACTTGTTGAGATCGAAGAGGATGCGTTCTACATTTGCCACTCGCTCTCCCGTATCACTATTCCCGGAACTGTGGAATATATCGGTAAGCGTGCGTTCGGTAAATGCTCCTCGCTGGAAAAGGTAATTTTACTTGACGGAGTTCGCCGCATCGGCGGCTTGACGTTCGGTGAGGACACCAAGCTGCGTGAAGTCATACTTCCAGAGTCGCTTGAACGCATTGGTGACTCCGCCTTTTTGGGTTGCTCGTCTCTGGCTGAGATAGATATCCCCGAGGGCTTGGAAGAGATTGGCGGAAATGCATTCTGCGACTGCGTATCTCTTTATTCATTCCATTTCAAAAGAGACCTCAAAAACGCGGAAGAGCTTCACCGCAGAACTCCGTTCTCCGGTTGCTCCTCTCTCAGGGAATTTTATCTTGACAAGGCGGTGACCCGTGCCGATTGGCTCCCCTCTGCCCCGATGCTTGCAGAATTCAAAATACCTGCCGATCATCCGCATTTCGTTACGGCAGGGGGCGTTTTATACTCCAAGGACAAAAAGACACTTTTGCGTGTGCCGACCGCCAGAGTCGGAGAATTCACCGTTCCGCGCGGTGTTAATGCCATTGCTCCGAGCGCCTTTCGCGGCTGTGACGGAATTACCGAGGTCATTCTTCCGTCTACACTGCTTGCCGTGGGTAGCAATGCCTTTGCAGGCTGCAAGTCACTTCGCAGCATAGATCTTCCGAATAAGCTCACCGAGGTGGGTGACGGTGCTTTCAGCAATTGCTCAGCCCTTACCCGTGTACATATATCCGGTAGCGTGCGACGTGTCGGCACCGATGCATTTGACGGTTGCACCGCATTGAATGAGATCACGGTTTCTCCGCAAAACAGATGCTACCTGGCACAGGGCAAAAAATTGATCCCTCTCTCGGAGTGACAAAAATATGAGAATATTTTAACGTTGAAAAAGCTTGGTACAATGCACCGCGCAAAGTACCAAGCTTTCTTATTTGATTTTACGCTTCAAGCCTTATGCGTTCGTCTCTCTTACGGCTACCGTGCGGTGAGATATTTTGTTTATCAATGCCAGCATGCCGCGTGTGATAAAATATGCAAGATATGCAAACAAAATAGTGAGCACAAAGAGCGGATATTTTAGGTTATTTTTTGCGCTCGGCTGAGGTTGGAGAGGTGCCGAAAAGCTTTTTATAAAGTCTGTAAAAGTTCGCATAGTTATCATAGCCGATAAGACGCGAGACCTCGGTGGCGCGCTCCCCCTCGGCAATTAGCTTTGCGGCATAGGATAGCTTTTTTTGCAAAATATACTGCTTTACGGGTATCTTCATTTCGTCACGGAAGAGGTGGCAAACCGTGGATTTTGATACGAACAGGGCTTGGGCAATTCCGTCAAGAGATATTTTCTCTTCGATGTGCAGATCTATATACTCGGTTATTGCTCTGACCGTCGGGTGGGAGCGTTCTGCCTGTGCTGCGCTCTCCTTATAAGTACAGATATAGAAAAGCTGTGTTATCAAGGCACCGATCAGGGGTGCGTTGCGCTCTATGGGCGCAGTAAGTATCGCTTCGGAAAGTGCTACCATGGGAGCTGCCAGCTCCTCGTTTTTCGCAGTTGGAAATTTGATTATCTTTTCCCTGAAATCAGCTTCGATCTCCCTCGGAATAAAATCCGTGCCGAAAAGTACGGTGGCTCTTTTGTAAGCAACGTTGCCGTGTACAAACACGCTGTGATAGGAAAGCGGCGGTATTATAGCCAGCTCGCCACGGCGCAGCTCGTACCTGCTGTTGCCTATAACTATGCTTATCTCACCGTCAAATATAGCTATAAGCTCATACGAGGGGTGGGAATGGTTTTCAAATATATGCTCCGTCTCAATAACTCCCTCTCGGTAGGAAAGAGTAAAGCTCTCCGATGTAAAACGTATGTGCATTTCGCACATCACCTCTTTTGCATTTTTTCTAAATTCTAACATACTTTTGCAAGAAAAGCAACATAAGAAGCAAAAAAGATATTGTAATTATCTATTTATTATGCTATTATTAAAACATAAATAAAAAACTGAGAGGTGCAAAAACGTGAGTTTATTGAATAAGTCGTTAGAGTTTGGCGGCAAGCTCATTCCCAACCGCGTGGTTTTCCAGCCTATGGAGGGCTGCGACTGTGAGAATGACGGTACCCCCGGAGAGCTTACCGTTGCAAAGTACATGAATGCGGCGCGCTCGGGCGCAGGGCTTATCTGGATGGAGGCGAACGCAGTTTGCCCCGAGGGCAGGACAAATCCGCGCCAGATGATGCTGACTGAGGAAAATCTCCCCGCCTTTTCAAAGCTCCTATCCGATATGAGGGCGGCAGCCGCAGCGGAATGCGGCATAAATCCCGTGATAATTTTGCAGCTGACACATTCGGGCAGGCAAAGCATCGTTCCCATGATAGCATACAGACACCCGATATACGAAGAAAAGCGCCCCGTTACGGATGATAACATCGTTACTGACGAATATCTTGATACTCTCCCCGAAAAATACGCGGCATCGGCACTCCTTGCGTACCGCGCGGGATTTGACGGAGTTGACGTAAAGTCCTGCCACGGCTACCTTTTCCAGGAGCTGCTCTCGGCTTTCACACGCCCCGGAAGATACGGCGGAAGCTTCGAGAACAGAACGAAGCTGTACCTTGACAGCATCCGTGCGGTAAAGCAGGTTGCTCCGCCCGAGCTGCTCGTTGTATCCAGACTCGGTGCAGCTGATATGGTTCCAAAGCCCTACGGCTTCGGAACGGATGAGGAAAACAACCTCGATCTTACCGAAACCGATATGCTCATAGAAAAGCTTGTCCAGCTCGGAATAGGAATGATAAATATAACCATAGGCAACCCCTATTTCAATCCTCATATCAACCGCCCGTTCAGGCAGGGAGCTTACACACCCCCCGAAACGCCTGCCGAGGGCCTTGCGCGCTTTATCACGGTACAAAGCCACATAAAGGAGAAATTCCCCTCGCTCGTTCTCGTCGGCTCGGGTATCTCATACTACCGCGAGGACCTCATGGAAAAGGCAGAGGATATGATACGCGTGGGAGCGGCGGACCTTGTCGGCTTCGGGCGTGCATCTATCGCGTACCCCATGCTTTACAGAGATTGGCTTGACGGCAAATTCGAAACGAAGAAATGCTGCGTTGCCTGCTCTAAATGTACAGCTCTTATGAGAGCAAAATGCGTATCGGGCTGTGCCGTGTTCAACGATTACTATAAGAACTTATATAAGGAGAAAGTAGCATGCAAAAAATAGCTGTTGTAACAGGTGCTTATCAGGGCATCGGAAAAGGAATTGCAGACGGACTTAAAAATGCCGGATACACCGTTATTTATTCCGACGTTCACCCCACAATGGACGGTGAGATCTACTGCAAGTGCGATATCTCGCGCGCGGAGGACAGAGAGGCACTTTGCAAATTTGCGATTGACAATTACGGAAGAATAGACCTTCTCGTAAACAACGCAGGTGTTGCCTGCAAGGTAAGACTTGACGTGCTTGAAACCACCGAGGAGAGCTTTGACCGCGTTGTAGGCATCAACACCAAGGGCACGTTCTTCATGTGCCAGACATTTGCGAACGCTATGATAGCATGCCTTGCACAGGATATTCCCGAATACTCACCACGTATTGTCAACATTGCATCCAATTCAAGCTATACCTCAAGCACGAGCCGCGGAGAATACTGCATCTCCAAGGCAGGCGTTTCTATGACAACGCTTCTGTTTGCCGACAAGCTTGCCGAGTTCGGCATCCCCGTATTTGAGGTGCGCCCCGGAATTATCAAGACTCCCATGACCGACGTTGTTTCGGCAAAGTACGATAAGCTTATCGCAGAGGGCATCACACCCATCAAGCGTTGGGGTACCCCTGAGGACGTTGCAAACTGCGTTATTGCGGCTGCATCGGGATTGCTTGATTTCGGCACGGGTACCGTTCTCAATGCTGACGGCGGCTTCCACATCAGGCGCCTTTGATATAAAAGAAAGGATCTCGCCTTATAATGAAAACTTATCATTTTGACGCTCTGGTCATAGGCTCGGGCTGTGCGGGCTACAACTGCGCTGACTGGCTTTACGATCTCGGCATGAAGAACGTAGCCCTTATGACCGAGGCTCGCCTTGCAGGCACCTCGCGAAACACGGGCAGCGATAAGCAGACCTACTACAAGCTCTCGCTTGCGGGTAATGACGGTGACAGTATTCTCGGCATGGCGAAAACGCTCTTTGAGGGCGGCGCTATGGACGGTGACGTTGCGCTTGCCGAAGCGGCAAACTCCGCAAAGTGCTTCATGAAGCTTGTAAATCTCGGAATGAAATTCCCCACCAACGATTACGGTGAATACGTAGGCTATAAGACCGACCATGACCCCTATTGCCGCGCTACCTCTATCGGCCCTTACACGTCAAAAAAGATGACCGAGGTGCTTGAGGATGCCGTTATCGGCAAGGGCATCGCAATACTTGACGGATATCAGGCAATAGAAATCATCACAGAGGACGGAAAAGTGGCAGGCGTGCTTGCGCTTGACCTCAATTCTACCGACACAGTTGAGTACGTTGCGATATCCGCACCGAACGTAGTGCTTGCGACGGGCGGCCCTGCGGCGATATACAAGGATAATGTATATCCCCTCTCCCACACGGGGAATTCCTCCCTGGCACTTGAAGCGGGCGCGAGCTTCGGAAACCTCTCCGAGTGGCAGTACGGCCTTGCTTCCACCGACTTCCGCTGGAACGTTTCGGGTACCTATCAGCAGGTGCTTCCGCGTTACATATCGGTAGATAAGGGCGGTGTTGAGCGTGAATTTCTGACCGATTATTTCGACACGCCCGAGGAGGCTTTGAAGAACGTATTCCTCAAGGGCTATGAGTGGCCCTTTGACGTGAGGAAGATATACGGCTCCTCCTACGTCGATCTCATAATCTATCACGAGAGCGTTGTTCTTGGACGAGAGGTATATATGGACTTCCGACGCGAGCCGTCGGGACTTGATGAGGGCTTCGACAAGCTTGACGAGGTATCCTACAACTATCTGAAGAACTCGGATGCTCTCATTCCCCTGCCCATTGAGCGACTGAAAAAGATGAATCCCGGTGCAATATCCCTTTACATGGATAACGGCATAGATATAACTAAGGAGCCGCTGCGTGTCGCAGTTTGCGCACAGCACAACAACGGCGGCGTTCGTATCGACAAGAACTGGCAGACGAACGTTAAAGGTCTCTATGCGGCAGGCGAGGTAGCAGGCTCGCTCGGAATATTCCGCCCCGGCGGAACCGCGCTCAACTCCTGCCAGGTAGGCTCGATGCGCGCTGCGGAGCATATCGTTTACGACAGCGACAACGTTCCCTCCGAGAATTTCGATGCCCTTGCTGAGGCAGCCCGCCTTCGCGCTGAGAAAATAATCGACGAATGTCGCTCGGACAAGGCAACGATATTTGAGGCAAGAGACAAATACAGTGCGAGAATGAGTCGCTATTTTGCTTTCCTGCGTGACATTCCGTCAATGGAAAGTGCGCTCGTTGATATACGTGCCGACAAGGAGAGCTTTGCACGCGACAACAAGTGGGCCAACGTGCGCGAGATAGGCTTCCTCTTCAAGAACCTGGATATTTTGCGCATGGAGGAGGCTGTTGCCGAGGCTATATGCTACACGGCAAAGACCTTCGGCTCGCGCGGCTCAGGCTTTGTGCTGAACGGTACGGACTTTATGGACAGACTTCCCGTTCCCGAGGATAAGAGCGGCACGGGAAGCATCGTCACAGTAACGAAGCGCTGCGGAATAGAAATAAGCTGCGTTCCCGTTCGCCCGATCCCCGAGGACCGTGATCTTTGGTTTGAAAAGGTTTGGGGCAAGTTCAGAGAACGTACAGAAAAATAATACGAATGGAGATAATTGATATGAGCGAGAACAAAAAAGTAAGAATAGTTTGCGTAGGCATAGGCGGATATGCCTCGGTATACATGAAAGCTCTTTTCGAATCCAAAGAGAATAATTTTGAGATCGTCGGCGGAGTTGACCCATTCCCCGAGGGAGCTCAGTACTATGGAAAGATCAAAGAAGCGGGAATTCCGATATACGCGGATATGGAAAGCTTCTATGCCGAAAACGAGGCCGAGCTTGCTATCATCACAACACCTATCCACTTCCATACAAGACAGATAATGTACGCTCTTGAGCACGGCTCCAACGTGCTTTGCGAAAAGCCCCTTTCGGGTGTTTCCGCTGATGCCGAGCTTATAGAAAAGCGTGCGGCAGAGCTTGGAAAATTCGTTATGATAGGTTATCAGTGGAGCTACGCTCCCGCAATACTTGCTCTGAAGGCAGACGTGCTTTCAGGCGCACTCGGTGCACCTATTGCCTTAAAGACTCTTATCCTTTGGCCAAGAGACAAAAAATACTTCACACGCGGCTCGCGCTGGGCAGGCAAGCTCCGCGCAAGTGACGGAACGGTTATCAACGACAGCATAGCTGCGAACGCCTGTGCGCACTACATCCACAACATGCTCTTCGTTTGCGGTGCCGATAGGCTTGCCGCTGAACCTCTTGACGTTAAGGCTGACCTTTTGCGCGTAAACGACATTGAGAACTTCGACAATGCATCCGTCAGCTTCAGGCTTGAATGCGGTGCCAACTGCCTGTTCGTTGCCGCTCACTCTTCGAAGATAAACGTAAATCCCGCTTTCGAATACCGTTTTGAGAACGCAACAGTCAAATATGATGAGAACACCAAGGACATTATAGGTTACTTTAACGACGGTACCGTTAAGCATTACGGAAATCCCTTTACCGCCTCCTCTGACGGATTTAAGTCTAAGATCGCTATCGAGGGTTGCCTTACCGAGGGCTTCAAGCCCGTATGCACTCCCTACACCGCGGCAGCGCACACAAGATGCATCGAGGCAATTCAGACCTATCCTATATACGACGTAAATCCCGAATACATAACGGAGAACGGCGAAAAGCTTTACGTTGAGGGGCTTGCCGAGGCAATGCGCGAGTGCTACAACGATGAAAAAATGCTCAGCGACACAGAGCTTTTCGGAAAGCTGGTGAAATAAAATGACTAAAGAGGAAATATTCTCCTATAACAAATTCACTCCCAAGCTTCCGCTTGATAAACCCTTTATCTTTGCGGCTGTAGGACTTGCACACGGCCATATTTACGGAATGTGCGGAGGACTTATCGCGGCGGGCGCAACTCTGAAATACGTATATGAGGAGGATGAAGTGCTGCTTCGGGATTTTGTAAAGAAATATCCGAGTGTCAAGGTCTGCGAGAGCATTGACGATATACTCTCCGACCCTGAGGTTGACCTCATAGCAAGCGCGGATATTCCCTCCGAGCGTGCGCCTCTCACCATACGAGCAATGAAGTGCGGAAAGGACGTTTTCGTTGACAAGGCTCCGCTTATCTCACACGCACAGCTGGCTGACGTTAAGGCGGCCGTAAAGGAAACCGGCAGAAAGCTTTTCGTTTACTACAGTGAGTTTTTTGCGGTTGAGGCATCCGTATATGCAAAGCAGCTTATTGACAGGGGCGTTATAGGCAAGGTATTCCACATCGATATTTTCGCACCGCACAGGCTCAATCCCGAAATACGCCCCGCATGGTTCTTCGAAAGAGAGAAAACCGGCGGTATAATCATCGACATAGGCTCGCATCAGCTGCATCAGTTCCTTGAATATGCAGGTGCTACCGATGCTACCGTTAATTCCGCGAGAGTCAACAACTATTTTCACCGCGACCTCGCCAAGGATGGCGATTGGGATGACTTCGGAGACCTCACCATAACGGGCGACAACGGCGTTACCGGATATATGCGTATCGACTGGCAGTCCCCCAAGGGAATAAACACGTGGGGAGACGCTCGCGTTACTATCCTCGGTGAAAAAGGCTATATAGAGCTGCGCAAAAACTGCAATATCGGTATGGAAAAGACAACTAATAACGTTTACGTTTGCACCGAGGACGGAGTTTTCTGCGAATCTGTTTCCGGAAAGGTAGGACTTCCCTACTATTCGAATATAATCAAGGATTGCCGCGACCGCACTGAGCTTGCTCAGTCCGAGCATCAGGCATTCAGAGCTATCGAGCTTTCGATAGAAGCCGAGGAGCTCGGTCTCAAAAACCGCGGTTGGTAGAGATTTCAGAAAATTGGGTGTATTTTCGGAACACGAAAGCACCGAAGGGCTAATAATTTTAATGGGGCTGTCGCATTTAGGCGTAATCGAAAACAAAATTGGCGAGGTAGAAAGAAATTTCCGCCTCGCCACTGTTTTTTATATCTGATCAGAAAATAAAGGTTTGCTAACCGCATGTTTTTTACTTCATTTTTTCTCTGATTTTCATAAATTCTTAATGAGACAGCCTCAGCTATTATAAAAGCTCCGAATATGTCGAAAAAATATTCGCAAATATTAGTGAAAAGCATTGACAAAAAGAGCTCCGTTTGATAGAATAGTAATGCTTCGCAGGCATGGTTTAGTGGTAGAACTTCAGCTTCCCAAGCTGACCGTGCGGGTTCGATTCCCGTTGCCTGCTCCAAAAAATACTGCAGAAAAGGATACATTTTCTGCAGTATTTTTATCCATTGCGAAAGCAATGGTATATCATCACCGCAGGTGCATATCATCAGCCGCAGGCTGTATACTCTTTCGTAATGATGATATACAACACTTCGTGTTGGTGATATACAATTTCTCCCAAAATTGATGATATACAACGGTAAGCCGTTGATCAAATGCAAATACACAATGCCCACGCCTTGATTTTTAAATTAGTATTCACAACAAAACGAGAGCAAGAACAGAGGGAATACATTCTCCCCTTATTCTTGCTCTCGTTTATTTTAAGCGATTACGATTACTCCTCAGTGCTTTCGTCCGAAGCGGTATCAGCTCCTGCCGCCTTGCCGCCGACAAAGCCTGCGAGAATACTCGCGAGGTCCAGACCCGTGGTCTGCTTTACGCCCTCTATTATCTGATCGGTGCTGTTCATAACGTCACGCACGAGCTTTGTGGAATTACCGTCACCGTACATAACGATCTTATCTGTCTGAGCCAAAGGCGATGCAGCGTTCTTAACGACCTCGGGGAGAGCCTCAAGGTACATTTCAAGCACGGATGCCTCACCCATCTTCTTCTGTGCCTCTGCCTTTTTCTCTATAGCCTCAGCCTCTGCAAGACCCTTAGCGCGGATACCCTCAGCCTCCTGCTCCATAGCGAAGCGAAGTGCTTCAGCCTCAGCACGGCGAGCCTCTGCCTCCTTTATAGCCTCGTATGCCTTTGCATCCGCCTCTCTCTGACGCTTTACAAGATCAGCCTCAGCCTGACGCTCTGCCTGGTACTTCAAGGCATCTGCCTGCTTTTTGATATCCGCATCGAGCTTGCGCTCCTTGATGGCGATCTCCTTTTCGGCAAGCTCCGTTTCCTTCTCGCGCTTTGCGATATCGGCATTGGTCTTTGCGATCTCTACTATCTTACGCTGATTTTCCTGTTGGATAGAATAAGCAGCGTCAGCCTCCGCACGCTTGGTATCTGCCTTAACCTTCATGTCAGCCTGCTGAACTGCAAGGTCTGCATTCTGCTCTGCGATCTTCTTCTCTGCCTCTACCTTTACGGCGTTCGCCTCCTGCTGTGCATTGGAGGTAGCTATAGAGATGTCTCTTTGTGCGTTCGCCTTTGCTATCTGAGCATTCTTTCTAATCTGCTCAACGTTGTCAATACCCATGTTCTCAATAGTTCCCGCAGCATCCTTGAAATTCTGGATGTTGAAGTTTACTACCTCGATACCGAGCTTTTCCATATCGGGAACAACGTTCTCAGTGATCTTCTTAGCAACGCCCTGACGGTCCTGCACCATTTCTTTAAGCCCAACCGAGCCTACTATCTCACGCATGTTACCCTCAAGCACCTGAGTTACAAGCGTAACAAGCTCCTGACGGCTCTTGCCGAGAAGCGCCTCGGCAGCACGCTCAAGATGCTCGGGAGACGAGGATATTTTTATATTCGCAACACCGTCTACCGTTACGTTTATGAACTCGTTTGTGGGAACAGCCTCACTGGTCTTTACGTCCACCTGCATAACAGAAAGCGATAGCTTGTCAAGACGGGTGAAGAACGGCATTCTCCAGCCTGCCTTACCTATAAGAATTTTTCTTTTGCCGAGACCCGAAATTATGTAAGCCGTATCCGGGGGCGCTTTGAGATAGCCTGCAAGCAAAACTATCACAGCAAGCACGGCAATGACGATAAGTGCGATTACCACAATAACGTTTACTCCTTTTGTTTTTGTATAGTGCTGCAATTTTCAGCTACTTGTATTTTATCATACGCGGTGCGGGATTTCAAGTGGTGAAAAAAGGCACCTGCGCTTTTTTACAATTTGTTAATATTTGCAGGCGCACGAGAGGAATTTTTGGGGATTTTTTTGCATTTTTATTGACAGCAATATTCCGATATGATAAAATCAAAGAAAAAGGCAACAGGAGAGACTATGGATCTGTCAACTCTCTCCCCCATGGACTACTACGACAGTACCGCAAGGGAGCAACACAGAAAAAATTGCGAGGAGCGCTTTGACGCACTTTTGGCATCGTCGGGGGTAAACGTTGAAGAAAACCGTGCAACGGCTAAAAAATACCGCGAGCAGCTTTCCAAGATAGATTCGCTTAACAAGCAGATAAAGAAATACAAGATAATACGCGGATTTGTTATCGCCTTTATGGTGATAGGACTTGTGCTTATGACCCTGTCGGGCGTTGCAGAGCTGCCCGACGTATGGAGAGTGCTTTTCCCAATTATCGGACTCGCTGTAATTATCGGCGGATTTCTTCTGATCTTCTTAAAGCTCAACAGGCATATACGGCATTTTGACACGCTTTGCGATAAGGAAGAAGCGACAGCGCGGGATATTCTGGCTCTTGCCAATTCGCAGATAGCACCGCTTATCGCGCTGTTCCGGGAAAGAGATACGCACGACTTGATAGAAAAGACCGTGCCTGAGCTTAATTTTGAAGATAGGCTCTCCACGGGCACGGTGAGAGACCTTGCCGAAAACTATGATTTCACCGAGGGCGGTGAGGGCAGAAGCTCGACACGGGATACGGTCTCGGGCAGATTTTTCGGAAATCCGTTCTTCTTTGAGCGTTCCATTACCGAGACTATGGGCACCGAAACCTATCACGGAACTCTCGTTATACACTGGACGACACGGCACAGAGACAGCAAGGGAAATACAACAACCAGCCATCACTCTCAGACCCTGCATGCAAGCGTTACAAAGCCGAAGCCCTTTTACAGCATCGGTACGGCACTGCATTACGGGAATCAGGCAGCACCCGACCTTGCGTTTTCACGCGATCCCGCACACGTGGAGAAGCTTTCGGAAAAGCAGCTTGCCGATAGAATTAAGGACGGTGAAAAAGAGCTTGCCGAGCGCGCGCGTGACGCGCTCTCTGACGGTGGGAACTTCACCGAAATGGCTAATACCGAATTTGAAGTGCTCTTCGGTGCGCTGAACAGAAACAACGAGCAGCAATTCAGGCTTCTGTTCACCCCCTTGGCTCAGACCGATACCGTAAAGCTTCTGTGCTCAAAATCGGGCTACGGTGACGATTTCAAGTTCATAAAGAACAGGCGGCATAACATTATTGCGAGCGAGCATGCTCAAAGCTGGGTCATGGACACGCACGTGTCAAATTACGCCTCATACGACGTTGATATATGCAGAGAAAAATTCATCAGCTTCAATGAGAACTATTTCAAATCCGTTTACTTCGATTTTGCACCGCTTCTGACGATACCTGCGTATCAGCACGCACCCGTTCCGTCTCTCAGCGCCGTCAAGTCCGAAATGAACTACACGCGCAGGGAGTACGAGGCACTTGCAAACGACATGGGATGTGCAATATTCGCCCATCCCGACACCGCGACGGAAGCTATACTCAAGGCAGAGCATATCGCATCCTTCTCGGATATTGACAGAATAGAGATAACGGCATACTCCTACGGTGCGATACCGCGCACCGACTTCGTGCCTGTTTTCGGTGGTGACGGCAGGATGCACAACGTGCCCGTGCATTGGGTGGAATACTATCCGTTGGTTTCAGCCTCGCAGCTTGAGGTCAAGAGCCTCTCGGGAATCACACCCGAGGAATTTTCGGAAAAGCGCGATGAGCTCTCGCAGCTTACCGCCCCTGCGAACGTAGCGTTCCACCACGGACTTTTGGCACGCCTTACGTCAGCCGGCGGCGCGGGAATAGACGAGATATCAAAATTGATATTAAAATAAAGATATAAGAAAGGAAAAACGAAAATGGCAAATCAGTTAGACGAAATGAGCACCGAGCACGTGCTCGAAGAAGGACGCGATATTAACGTTATCGCAAAGAAAATACCCGTACAGGTAGGCGTTGGCTCAACGATTTTTGAAATTCTGCTCTGGGTGCTTGGAATTATCCCCGGTGTTGTATTCCTCATCATGAAGATCAAGGCAGGCAACTATTTCAGCCAGCTTGAGCAAAAAATACAGCGCAACGCATCTCAAATAGACAACTATCTTGAGCAAAGAGTTGTAGTTTTGCAGAACTGTGCAAGACTTCTCGACAAGGCTATCGACCTTGACAAGTCCACGTTTGAGAGCATTGCAAAATATCGCAGCGGCAGCGCGCACTCGGATGAGGACAGAAACGAGGTATCAGGCAAGGTAGATAACATTGCAAACAGCGTAAACGTTGCTTTCGAAAACTACCCCGACCTCAAAGCGCACAGCGAGATCGCAGACGCTATGCAGCAAAACATGTACCTACAGCGCGAGATCACCGCAGCAAGAGAGCTCTACAACGATACTATCAACGCATGGAACAGAGATATCTTCGCTTGGCCCACAAAGATGATAGTTGCGGCAAAGCGCGGATATACCACAAGAATCCCCTTTGCTACCACCAAGGAGATCAAGGAAAAAGCACGCGGTGTGTTCTTTTAATTGAATACGCTCTGAAATAACGCGGGGCTAAGTCCAAGCCTTTATTATAGCTGAGCGAATAACAATGTTCTGCGAAGCAGGTTCTTATAACGTAGCAATATATCGCAAATCCCGATGGGATTTATATCGCCGGGCTGTCTCAATTTGCATTTGAGACAGCCCCATTATCTACACCAAGCTTAACAAGTGCCTCACTCGCTGCGGCTGCCTCTGCAAGCTTAACGCTCCTTGCTGTGCCTCTGCCCGCTTCCTCACCGCATACGTAGCATGCAGAGGTGTATCTCTTATCGTGATCGGGGCCGCTTTCCCCGATTTTTTTATACACGGGTGGAGGCAGACGGCGTTTTTTATCCGCGCACCACTCTTGCAAACGATTTTTCGCACTTTGTATTTCTTTCTTTGTTTTCATAAGGTACACCGACAAATCAAGCATACGCTCTGCGGCATTTATCACCGAATTCATATCGAAATCCGAATCAATATATATTGCTCCGATGATCGATTCAAAGAGGTCCTCCATGACGGACCTCTCGTTTTCTATTCCGAGCTTAGCATCCCCCTCGCCCATGATGAGGTATTTCTGCAAGCCCAGCCTTGCGATATTCTCCGAGAGGTTTTTCTTATCTGCAAGCTTTGAGCGTATATTTGAAAAATCTCCCTCTCCCAGCTCGGTTTTTATTCCGTGGGAATATCTTTTCGTTTTCGTAATGATGAGCTTTGTTACTATGGCAAGCGAGAGAGCGCTGTCACCGAAGAATTCCAGCACCTCGTTTGACTGATATTCCTCTCCGCGGCGCATCTCGTTGCAGAAGCTTTCCCTTGTGAATGCCTGCCTGATGAGCGACTTATCGCGAAACGTGTAGCCTATCTTTTTTTCTATTTCCGGAACGTTGCTTTCAAAATTCATAAAAAACTCCGAATATTTTCTTTTTTCGTTTGGTTTTTTCCGCTTTTATTTAATTTTATCATCATATCGCCCCCAATGTCAATATCAAAGTTGACAAAATACTTTATATGTGCTAAAATACGAGTTGGATATATATGCGATCAAATATCGAATGGAGATCCTTTTTATGCAAAGCGAAAAAAAAAGCTTTTTCGGCTTTATCGAAAACTACATAGATATGATAATCAATGCGCTGTCAATATACATCGCATACTTTTTCACGTGCCTTATCGACAAAGAACCACCGATAGACGTTACCGCGTTCTATACGGTGTTGACGGTGCTTTCGATAGCTATAATCACCTCGTTTATCTATCAGGCATGCAACGTATATAAGCCGGTTATCGTATTCAAGTTCGGGCAAAGCTACGGTGGAATTCTCAGAGGAAACGTCACGGTTTTCACTATTATGACACTATTGCTCATGCTCTTTGCAAAGGACGGCACAAGAACGTTCCTCATGTTCTGGGCGATGATAACCTTTGCTATCAGCACAGCATTCCTTATCTTCAAAAGGCGGCTGATACTCGCTATTATTACCATGCTGAGAAAAAAACAGTACATTCTCAGAAAAACCATCATAGTAGGTGACAACACGCTGGCCGCGAAAGAATACGTCAGCCAGATAGCCAACAACCCCGGATACGGTGTTATGATACTCGGCTACGTCGGCGACAAGATAGACGCAGACGTTGGTTGCGACAAGCTCGGCTCATTCAGAGACCTTGTGAAAATACTTGACGAGTATAAGCCGACGGACGTTGTGTTTGCAATAGATTCATACGATAAGCGTCACCTTATACGCCTTGTCAACCTTTGTGACGACAGGTGCATCAAGGTATTCTTCCTGCCCGTTATATACGGCTTCTTCAAGAATTCACGCCAGATAGAGCAGATCGGCTCAATACCGATAATAAACATCCACACGACTCCGCTTGACAACAGAGGGCATGCGGCACTGAAACGCACTATGGATATCGTCGGCTCGCTCGCGCTCATTCTGCTCACCTTACCGCTTATGATCTTTGCGGCTATCGGAACGAAGCTCACCTCCGAGGGCCCGATACTCTTCAAGCAGCGCAGGGTCGGAAAGATGGGAAAATATTTCACCATGCTAAAATTCCGCTCAATGCCCGTGAACAAGGATGCCGAGGACAAATGGACTGTGGCAAACGATGCCAGACCCACAAAGTTCGGAAGCTTCTTACGCCGTACCGCGATAGACGAGCTTCCGCAGTTCTTCAACGTGCTTGTGGGTCAGATGTCTCTTGTTGGTCCGCGCCCCGAGATACCCAAATTTGTTGAGGCATTCAAGGAGACCGTTCCGCTTTATATGATAAAGCACTACGTAAAGCCCGGAGTTACAGGTCTTGCACAGATACGCGGGCTTCGCGGTGACACCTCGATTGAGGAGCGCATCCACGTTGACATATCGTATATCGAAAACTGGAGCCTTTGGCTTGATATCTCAATACTTCTTCGCACGCCATTCAAGGCGTTCAACAAAAACGAACGGTACGTTGACAAATCCGAGGTGCATATCGCAAAAGAGGAAAGCACCGAAGCCGAGTCCCCTTTGCCAAAACCGAAGAAGATACTTTATGCTGCCTCCACGGCATCGCATCTCAGAGCATTCCATACACCGTATATAGATAAGCTCACCTCCGAGGGGCATATAGTTAAGACTATGGCTCGCGGTGAGGGTGTTGATTTCAACATACCGTTTGAAAAGAAATTCCTGTCCAAGAAAAACAGGGAGCTGAGGAGCACGGTCAGTGCGATAATAGAACGCGAAAAATTCGATCTTATTATCCTGAATACCTCTCTTGCGGCATTTCATATCAGACTCGCCGTGCCGAAGCGGGACCGTCCGAGAATAGTCAACGTTGTGCACGGATATCTCTTTCCCGAAGAGCCTCGGGGACTTAAAGACACGCTCCGCGCAAAAATGCTGCTTTGGGCAGAGAAGCTTCTCACAAAAAAGACAGATGCCATACTCACTATGAACGAAGAGGATTTCCGCATAGCGACGTCGAATGCACTGACCTGCGGAACGGTAATTCCTACGTTCGGCATGGGCGTGCCATATCCGAAATTCAAGCTTGAAGAGGGAGAGCTGAGGCGTAAATTTGCAGGCGCAGATGACTACGTTCTGCTCTTTGTCGGTGAGCTTTCGGCAAGAAAAAATCAGGAATTCCTTATCAGGGAGTTGCCAAAAATCAAGGAACGCATACCGAACGTGCGCCTCTGGCTTGTAGGTGCAGGTGACGAAGAAAAGCACTTAAAGGCACTCTCGGAGACCCTTGACGTGACGGACAGAGTGGTATTCTTCGGAAAGAGAAAGAACCCTGCCGACTTCATGAGAGACTGCGATCTTTACGTCAGCCCCTCGGCAAGCGAGGGCTTACCCTTTAACATTGTTGAGGCGCTCGGCTCGGGCAAGGTCGTTCTTGCTACCGATATCAAGGGGCACTCTGATATCCTTGCAGACGGAGTCGGTGTTCTCTTCAACCCGAACATTCAGGGAGATTTTGAAGAAAAGCTCATGGATATACACGACGGACGTACGGTTATCCCCGAATCAAAGCTCTCCGAGGGCTATCGCAACTTCTCTGAGGCAGTCGTATTTCTTGATACCTATGAAAAGCTGAAGGGGGCATGTGAGCTATGACGAATATTCTGAACACACTCCGCTCGGTACGCGAGAGGTACAGTCCTATTCTTTCCCGATTTTTCGGAGGGAAGCTCTACGCCGCTGCAGTTGCACTGCTTGTTGTTATAGGACACAGCACAAAGCTTGAATTCTATTTTAATTTTCCTATCATGATCTCGGCGTATCTTGCGCTTTTGTTCTGTGACAGTATCAGGGCATTTTTGCCGACACTTCTGACTCTCGTTTATCAGATAAACTATACTCACGGCTTCTCCGATTATTATTTCACACCGCCCGTGTTCGTCATTCTGATAGTTATGGTGTCGGTACTCGCGCTTTGCTTTATTTTCTACTTTGTAAGAAATATCGCACCGAAAATATCAACTCGCTCGCCTATGCTCCTGCCGCTTTTGCTGCTCGGAGTCGGACTGCTTTGTAACGGTTTGTTTTCGGGAGTTTGGGTAATCAAAAACCTATTTTACGCAGTTTTGCAAATATTTGCTTACATTTTACTCTTTTACACATTCTATTACGGGCTCTCCGATGAGGACAGCGGGGAGATGATCGAGCATCTTACGTTCCTTGCGGCTATGGTTTCATTGGTTATATCCGGTGAGCTTGCCGTGCTGTACCTGACAAAGGATGCACTCTTTGCCGACGGTGGCATAGTTAAAGAAGAGGTGCATCTCGGCTGGGGAATGTGGAATCCGATAGGCTTCTCGCTGACGGTGCTTATACCTCTTCTTATGCGCGGGGCTATGGTTGGCAAGCACAAAAACCTGTATCTTATCGGTGCGTTTATTACCTGGGGCTTTGCTGTGCTTTCAATGTCGCGCAACGCGCTTCTGTTCTCCACGCTTTTCATGGCAGCATGCGTTATTATCGGATGCTTCGCGGGAGAGCGACGCACGTTGTTCCGAATACTTCTCGGCATAGGTATCACAGCGGCTGTGGGTGTGGTAGTGCTGTTTTATGACAAGCTTATGCCGCTTGTGGAGAAATTCTTTGACGACAACGGCAGATATGACCTTTGGAGGACCGCTATAGAAAACTTCCTTGCCTCTCCGATATTCGGCAAGGGCTTTTACGGCTTCGGACAGGGTAACGTATTCGCTGCATTTCTGCCATGGCTTGCGCACAACACCGTCCTTGAATATCTTTCCGCGACGGGTATTATAGGTACTGCGGCTTATATCTATTATCGAGCCAGCACTTTTGTTCCCGTATTCCGACGTATAAGCTATAACAAGCTGATGCTGCTGTTGCCTATACTCGTTACTCTCTTTATGAGTTTTATCGACAATTACGCGTTCCATATATACACGACCTTTATATACTCGCTCTGCCTGGCTCTTATATTCAAGCTTTACAGAGACGAACAAAAAGAAAGCGAGACTGATACGATATGAAAATTACATTTCTCGGCACAAGCCACGGTATAACAGAGCGCGACAGGTTTACGTCCTCTATTCTCCTTTCTGTCGGTGAGAAAAACTATCTTATCGATGCGGGCGCTCCCATAATCAAGCTCTTAAAAGAAAGAGACGTTGATTTCAAGTCGCTTGGCGGAATATTTATCACGCACTCGCACCCCGATCACTATATCGGACTCGTTGAGTTCACTAATCAGCTCGAGCTGTTTAATGAATTCTCGGGTGTTAAGGTTAAGATATATGCTCCGTCCGGCTTCCCGTTTTATGAGATGAGGGAGTTCCTTTTCGGTAAGAGCTCACGCGAGGTGACGGATTTCTCCGTAGCACGCGGTGGAAGCAGAAAGGCTGACGGCGGTGAGGGAAACCGAGTTGAATGCGAATTTTATCCCGACGGTGACGTGTTCGATGACGGCAACGTTAAGCTCACCTCTATACCCACAAAGCATTTCCGTGACTCGCACGCTTTCCTTGTTGAGGCTGAGGGCAAAAGAATACTGTTCACGGGAGATCTGCGCCACGACCTTATCGATTTCCCCACCGTAGCTTTTGACACGCATACCGACCTCATCGTTACCGAGGCGGCTCACCCGCTTTTGAATTCACCTAAAATAATAGACGTTTTCAAGCAGCTGAAAACCTCGCGCGTGCTTATCACGCACGTCTGCGATTTCCGCAATACACCCGAGGCGATAGCCGAGCTTACCTCAGCCCTCGCTCCCCTCTACCCCGCAGAAGCGGTAACGGACGGCACCGTAGTTGAGATTTAATACGGGAGAACGTAGGAAAGAACGCGGAAAGAACGCGGGGGATTTGGAAGCCCAAATCCCCCACACCCCAAAGGCGTATTATTGGGAAAGATATAAAAATCCTCTATAAAAATATAAGCACAGCGAAGAGAGTGATGCTCTTTGTTGTGCTTTTTAATAATTATCCCTATTACATGCTTTCGGGGTTTCAGGGGGACTTGGGCTTCCAAGCCCCCCTGAGCTGTACCAATCTTTCTCATTACAGACTTTCAAGTCCCCCCGAGCTGTTTCCCCCGGCTATCAGTCGAGATACTCGGTCTTATAATTAAGTCCGAATACTGCTGCGAGGTCCTTTAGCTCGCTATCCTTGATTTCGTTCTTTCTGTTCTGTCCTGCGGTGAGCATAT
>CAZTWE010000041.1:0-20210 GCA_964617165.1 uncultured Ruminococcus sp. | reverse complement strand
CGAAGCAATTTCACTTTTGCGGCAGCAAAAACTTCACCGTGCATAGCACGGTGCGTAGCACGCTGCGTAGCACGCTGCGTAAGCGAACAAAAAAGGCTGTCGCAACCTAGGATTGCGACAGCCCGGGGAAATTAAATTAAATTGCGTTCTCGGAAATGTTACCAAGAGTAACCGCCAAGATATATAGAGATCATATAGTCTTTCTCAACTATTGAGTTGATGTTTTCTCTATACATATTGTACTTAACAAGAGTTTCTTGCTTGTATACACGGTATACGTCATATACCTCCTTAACTTCTGTCAGCAGGCTTGAGGACTGGAATTCCTTGACTGTAGCTGCCGTCATAGCAAGGTTATAGAAGAAATCAGCAGTTCTGTTAGAGAATGCGATACCGCTTTCAGCAAGTCTGTTTGCTACAGCACCGTAGGTCGTGATGAAGTAGAGGTCAGTGTTACCTATCTTGGTTTCGTCAACAACCGTGGGAACGAAGGTATCGGTGATCATATCGGGAGTCCAGGAGTTCATTTCCTTAAACTCGTACTCAACCGTCTCGCCGCTATACTCATTTTGAACAGTCTCGATTACTACAGAGCAGTTAAAGTTAAGAACGTTCTCTGCCTTTATCACAAGTCTCTTGTACATCGATCTGTCACGCTCGGAAGCTTTACCAAGCTTTGTGGAATAGTTCTTAGCGTGAGAGTTTACAAAGAAGTCGTAAGTATCGACTGTGCTGAAGGTAAGAAGATCGTTATTAGATACGATAGTTGCACGTACCCAGCAGATTTCACCGTCAATCTCCTGCTTGAGGTAAGCAGATCTTCCGTCATCAGAAATTACGATTGCACTTGCTGCAGTCTGAGCAACCCAAGCGCAGGAACGAACCTTGTAGAACGCGATCTCATCCTGAATAACAACCGTTCTGCGATTATTGGTGAAGAGCATTCCGCGGTATGCCTTTGTTACGGTCTCACCGTAAACCTCCGTATTGTTGATGATAGCGTAAACACCCTCATCCTTTATTACGTAATCTTCAAGAACTCCGCGGGAGTCAAGCGTCTGACCGTAAGGTACAGCACCCGTATCGGAGTAAACGATAACGGTATTTGCACCCTCAGCATTGTTTCTGTAATATCCGTATCTGTAAAGCGAGTCGCCCGAGCCGTTAACGTTGTGATCCTCTGCGCCAAGGTCGGTGAACCAAGTAAAGTTCTTTGCAGCGTATACGAAGTTACCGGAGTCGATCTGACCGTTTGCAACGTCATTTCTGTTACCCATGATACCTACGTATATAGCACCGTCCTCCCAATCGGAGCGAGCGGTAATACCGTCAAGAGACACGTAAGCGTATCCAAGCTCAAGGTCAATACCCTCTATTGTAAGCTCGCTATACTCGGAACGGTAGCCGAGAACGTCCCAGATAGAAACAGTCTTCTTATCAAGCTGAGCCTTGCGAAGCGCTGCAAGAGCATCGTCCTCAAGGGTGTATGCCGCATAGTAGAAGAGCTCTGTGTTCTGCGAGCCTGCCTCGGACTCGTGATAGTTCCATATCTGAAGTCCTGTGCTTGCGCTGAAGTCGAAGTCCTCGGTGATGTAATCGCCATAGGAAGAGAATTCAAGCTGAAGCGCCTGATAGAAGGTCTTATCGATACCCCAGGTATTCATAAGTCCCATATCCGTGCCAACCGCATCCTCAAGTGCCCAGGACATGAGTGCAAGAGAATTTGTAGCGTAGCTCCAATAAGTAGCGGACTCCTCAAACGAGCCGTCGGGAGCATAAAGCTCAAGTGCGTTGTCAATAAGAGTTACGATATTGTTTTCAAGAAGATACTTAGCAGCTATAACGTAATCGTCATACGCCATATCGTAACGGCCTTCCTCAGTTGTAACGTAGTCAACACCGAGAAGAGCGAGAGAACCGATAACCATGCCGGACGTGGAGATTATATTCCAGCTATCGGTAGAGTTTATATATGCGGACATATCCTGGTTATCGTTGATGTGCTCACATTCCTGACCTGTGGAGGAACGGTAGCCCTCAAGAATACCGTGGAGATAAATTGCAGCTTCGATAACGGAAAGATCGTATCCGAGATCGGTCCAAGCATCGTAGAGCCAGTCGTAAGCCATTGCATAAGCCGTAGTAGCATCGGCACAGTTTACGAAGTACGCAGGACCCCAGTGATCCCACTTGCTCATGGATACTGCAAACTCGTATGCAAGCTTTGCGTAATCCTCATTGCGTGTTATCTGATAGCCGAGAGCGAGAACGCGAAGCTTCTCGTTGTACTCAGCTGCCGCCTCAAGGCGACCTGCCATCTTGTCATAGCCGTTGTTTTGATCGCCTATGTTGGGGTTGATGATATCTGCTGCGAGGTACTTTCCTGCTGCCTCGGGATCAGCTACTGCAAACTCTGCGTATACCGCAGCTGCCTGCTTTTCGATAGCTGTAAGATATGCCTTGAGATTTGCATCGTAACCCTCTGAGTCCTCTTCTGCTGTGTATACCGTGTTGAGGCGGTCGAAATCATCCTGATTTGCAAGAATGTAGGGGTGGTCGAAGCCGTTGGTCTTAACCTTTGCAGCCTCGTAGTAGCCGTCACCTGTGCTGTAGTCGTAAATGAAGCTGCGCATGAGATCAAGCATCATGTCAAGGTCTGTATCTCTGTTGAATACGTCCTTATCGGAAAGAGAGATCGCTATAAGACCCATATCATCGTAAGTTACGTTATAACCTTCGAAGAGCTTCTTGACGTCATCTACCGCAACAACGAGGTACTGCTCGCCCGTTTCCCTATCGGTAGCATAGCCGGGAGCCGCGCTGAGCTCAACAAGCGTGCCGTTAACTGTAGCTGTGTTACGTCCTATTGTAACGAAAGTAGATCCTTTTTCCGTGGAGATATCGTAGGAGAGCTTATCGTCATGCTGATACATGGGATAACCTATCCAGTCAAGTATCGCCTGAAGGGGTACGTAAACCTCACCGTCGATCTTTACGGGTGCACCGTATGCAACACCGTCCTTTTCGAAGATGCTTCTCTTCTCGTTGGTATCGAGGCAGTAGTCAACGCCGACCTTCATAACAATACCCTCTGCAATGTACTGAAGCGCTGTCTTTTCAGCGTCTGCACTGAGTATTTCCTCGGTCTTTGCCTGGTTGGTAAGAACGTTTAAACCGTAATTGCCCTTGGATATTTCAACGGGCTTCTCTGCACCGTTGTAAACCTTGAAGTTATCCATAAGGTAGCTCTCGCCCTTATTTGTGCTGCTGGTGGGCAGACCGAATCTGAACCACTCAACGTAAGAGGAGGCAAGGAAGTTTACGTCAATATAATAGGTAGAGGTGAGATCCTTTTCTTTTGTGTTGCCGCTGGCATTGATAGCCGCATCAACGTCAAAGGTCTCCGAGTATCCGAAATAGATACGTGCGCTGATGAGCTTTTCCATGTTCGATACCTTAACACCGCCCTCATCCTTACAGCAAATAGTATCACTTTCGCTGGTAGATGAAGTAAGTGTGTGTACGGTACCGCAGTTGGGGCACTTTCTGCGGCCTACGGTGTAAGCCATTGCCACGTGTACCCAATCCTCACCGAGCGAGCCTACAAGATAGGACTGAACGGTATTCGTATCATCCACAGCATGATCACCGGGAGCAAGAAGGTAAAGGCTGTTTCCCTTTATCGCCATAAGAGAGTACACAAGATTGGA
Source organism: uncultured Ruminococcus sp. (assembly GCA_964617165.1). Lineage (GTDB taxonomy): Bacteria > Bacillota > Clostridia > Oscillospirales > CAG-272 > UBA1740. Next base: position 16,500 of record CAZTWE010000041.1, on the reverse strand, counting down.
AGCTCTCATATAAGCTATTTTGCCGATATCGGTTGCATCGTCTATCTTGAGGTCTACCTCAAGCATAGTGTTGCCGTAGGTTGCGGAGTTTCCGCCGTATTTCATCTCAATGTAACCCTCATTGGTAGTTACGGACTCAATACGTGTGTAATAGTTGTAGTCGAAATTCTTGGTCTCCTCGTACTCTATCGAGGCCTTGTGGCCATTGAGGTTGGAAGTGAAGCCGTTCAGGGCGTTCCAACCCTCGTCGTAGGTTCTGTTGACGAGAAGAGTTATATCTTTTTCCGTTATCGCGGTATCGGTCGTGTCATCGGTACCCGCCGTGCTGTCATCAGCATAGACAAACACTGCAAGGCAGGAGACAAGGAACGCCACGATAAGAACGGAAGAAATAATTCTTGAAAGCTTATTCTTCATTTCGTTGCTCCTTTTATATTATTTGAAGAGGTTTTTCACGAATGCAACGATACGGTCTATATCCCAGTTTCCGCGAGCCGCGCAAGCTGTGTTGACAGTTTCCTCAAGCTGTTCGTTTACCACTGTTGCAGTACCCATGTAATCCGCATACTTTGCATCGTAAAGCTTCTTTGCTACCTCAACGCCCTCATAGGTGTAGTCAAGGTTTTCGGTGTAGGAGTAGCATGCGTTAAGGGACTTGTAAAGCTCTGTTTTATCCGTAATCTCGGAAAGAGGCTTATAAACCGTCTCACCGTCGTTAACAAAGCTTCCGTTTACTATAGCAACGAATACCGAGCAATCAGCCTCTGTTGCAAGTATCATTGTTCTGAGAGACTCATACCGCTCTACGTACGATTCAATATCATCACCTATGATATCCATAGAGTAATAGTACTCTGTTGCTTCCTCGTAGATAGGCTTAAGATCTGCGTAGGTATTAAGTACAGCCGCGATCTTCATTGCGTTGATGAATTTAGCCGTATTCTGTGTAAGGAGGTTCTTGTAGTCACCAACGAGGGTTTCAAGCTGCACGATGTAGGTCTGGTTTTTCTTAACAAGGCGTGCGATCTCAGCGTTGTCGAAATCTATATCCGCGTAGTTCTTGTCGATGTAGTTCTCAACGTAAGTGCAGATACCTGCCTTATCGATGTAGGAGCTGCCCGCAACGTTGTAGGTTGCAAGCTTTGCGGAAAGAAGCTGCACGTGCTCACTCTGTGTCTTTTCCCAATAGTAAGCGTGGATCTGATCGAAGATCAGCTTGGCTGTTTCGTAGCCCTCGATGCTCTCGTCAACACCCTCGTTTCTCAAGATATTGAAGGCAACGTACCAAAGGTTGCGGATGCTTCCGTTATCATTCTTCCAATCAGCCTCGGTGGTTCCTCTGAGAATGTTGATTATGTTGATGAAGCGCACGGAGTTCAACTCAAGAGTAGCTTCGTTTATAAACGTCTGGGCACTCTTGATGTTAAGCGAGTCGTTACCGTCATAGTAATCAACCGCAGTCTTGAGGTTTGCAGCACCCGAGGAATCGGTTGCCTGCAGCTCTGTATAGTCAGCTATGGAGGAGCGAAGCGCCTTTGCGCCGTTGTAGTGAACTGTGATACGCGATACCGAAGCACCGTAGTCAACCGCATTTCTGAACAGGTTCATGTAGGTTATGAACTCATTGGCTGCCGTATCTGCCTCGACCTGCTTTTCAAGATTTTTCAGCGTTTCATTCGCAGTCTTGAAGGTATCACCGGAACGGTCAATGTAAGTACCTACGGACGTGAGGAAGTCACTCGCCATGGATATTCTTACCGTTCTCGTAGCTATGTTGTTAAGCTTACGCTCGATGTCAACGGCATTGTTAACAAAGCCGACGAATTTCTCAGCGTTAGCCTCACACACCGCAGCAACAAGCTCGTCAAGCTTGCCGTCAACGTTATTCTTATATGAAAGATAGGTATCTACAGCGTTCTTAACCTGTACGCTGTTTGTGTTTATGTAGCTGCCGTTAGCGTAGTAATTCTCTATCGAATACTCGCCTATATCAAGGAATGCCTGGTGGCGGTTGATAGGATCCGTATCCGCATTGTCAAGGATACCCGCGAACATTACAAGTACCTCATCCGCGTCAAGCTTCTCAATAAGGTCGGGGTCGTGAATGGTAGTACCCTGATATGAAATGAAGTTATCAAGTCCAACGGCACCCGATCTTGCGGTAGCACCGATACGGAACTGCAAGGGATATACGGGCTGCTCGGTGTTACCCTTGTTCTCAACCTCGGGGTCAAGCGCGGATACGGTAGCGATAAGAGTTCTGCCCTCATCACCGTCTCTTCCAACGTAAACGCTCGTAAGAAGATTGCTCGCATCGTACTGAACCGTAATGTGTATCCACTCGTCGGGAGCGAACGTGAACACAGGCGCGTTGGAAAGCAGGTTTTCACCTACGATGTTGATCTTTATGCTGCCCGGGGTGGTATCGGTTGCAGCCGTTGTCTCAAACGTAAGAAGCTCGGTTCTACCGTCTTTATAAGTAACGGTGTTATACATACCTACCTCGAACTTGCTGGTGCCGAGTCCCACGAAGGGAAGCTTTACAGATTTCTCGCCCATTATGACGTTGCCGTTTGCATCAAGGATAGGATCACCGTTATCGTCAAGCACGGGCTCAAGAACGGGAGTCATAACGTGCTCCTGCTTGATAACGGGAATGGGATCGCCGTTATCGTCCTTGATAACGTTACCCTCTTCGTCTGTCTGGTATACGGTGTTGCCCTCCGCATCGGTCTCGTAAACAAGATTACCATTCTCATCGTAAACGTTCTTCATTACGTATACGAGCTTAGGAATGGGATCACCGTTTTCGTCAAGCTTCTGCTTACCGTTCTCATCAAGCTCCCAAAGAAGCTCACCGGTCTCGGGATCGGTAGCCTGCTCGGTCTTTTCCGTCATAACGATCTCAAGCGGACTGAAGAACGCCATATCCCACTCGGATACGAAGCCGTTTGCAGGCGTTGTATCTACCTTGTTAAGGTCTCCGAGCTTGGGCTGGACGTAAAGGTGCGCCGCGGTAGCATTGGTGTTGTAGCTGTAATCGATAACGTAGAACTTCGTGGATACGGTTCCCTCGGGATCGTAAACGCTTGCAACGCCTTTTCTGTTATTGCTTATGGTGTGGATCTTACCTATAAGGGTCGAATACTGACCGGGGGCCTTATCAAGGTTTGCAACACCGCTGAATATGCTCGAAGCATTGTCCTCAAAGTCCTCCGATTTGACCTTTTTCATGTTGAGGTACTCATCCATCGTTGTACCGTCTCCCGCTTTTACCGCTCCGCTCACAACGGAAAATACCGTTGCTGCGAGAAGGGCTACCGCCGAGAGGATCATCAAAAGTTTTTTGGTAGTCTTCATAACTCCTCCTTAAAAATTTCTCAAAAAATCATTCGATCACGCTTATTATACCATTATTAAAATAAGAATTTCAACGCCTATTTTCTTTTTTGGTAAATCTGCCTATAAAATTCTACTTTTAGCACAAAACGGAATTTACTTTCTCCAATACTTTCTGTCAAGCGATCTGTACATGATCGCCTCGGCAATATGATCCTCACCAACGGTCTCGGAGCCCTCAAGGTCGGCTATCGTTCTGGCGACTCTCAGCACTCTGTCATACCCTCTTGCCGAGAAGCCGAGCGACTCGAACGCCTCCTCCATAAGTTTCGCTCCCGCCTCGTCGGGCGTGCAGCATTTGCGGAAAAGCTCGCCTGTCAGGTGGGCGTTGAGTATGCCCTCATTCTGTCCGAGAGCCCTCAGCCTTTTCTTCGCCACAGCACGTGCGGAATTGACACGCCCCCGTATTATCTCGGATTTTTCGCCCGGCTCAGACTTACCCGATATCTCGTTGTAGGAGACTGCGGGAAGCTCTATTTCTATGTCTATTCTGTCAAGCAGCGGACCGCTTATTCTGTCAAGGTACTGCTTCCTTGCGGCGGGAGAGCAGGTACAGGTCTTATCCGAGCCGAAGAAGCCGCATTTGCACGGATTCATCGCGCAGACAAGCATGAAGCTCGCAGGGTACGTAACCTTTGCTGCGGCTCTCGTTACGGTCAGCATACCGTCCTCGATAGGCTGGCGCATAGCCTCCGTTACACTTTTTGGAAATTCGGGCAGCTCGTCAAGGAAAAGCACACCGTTGTGCGCGAGGGATATCTCGCCGGGCTTCGGATTTGCACCGCCGCCGACAAAGCCGACAGCCGACACGGTATGGTGCGGTGAGCGGAACGGACGCTCGGTTATCAGGCTGCCCCTCAGCGTTCCCGTTACCGAATGTATTTTAGTGGTTTCTATAGCCTCCTCAAGCGTCATATCGGGGAGTATTGAGGGCAGACGCTTTGCGAGCATGGATTTACCCGCGCCGGGAGGGCCTATAAGCAGAATATTGTGACCGCCCGCAGCGGCTATTTCAAGTGCGCGCTTCGCTACGTACTGCCCTCTTACGTCGGAAAAATCAGCACTGTCCGTATGAGTTCTTTTCGGCATCTCGGTGAGCGTAGGCTCGGGAGTCAGGGGTGCCTTTCCTCTGATGTGGTCAAGCAGTGCGCGGAAGCTGTCAACGGCATATACCTTTATTCCGGGCGTTACCGCCGCCTCTCTCGCGTTGGCACGCGGCACGTAGACCTCGCGCTTTCCCATGTCTCTTGCCGACACGACCATCGGCAAAACGCCTCTCACCGCTCGCAGCTCGCCCGAGAGCGACAGCTCACCGACTATGCATTTATCCGAAAAATCGTAATCCTGAGGTATCACACCGTCGCTTTGCAGAATGGCGCAAAGTATGGCAAGATCGAGAGCCGTTCCCTCCTTCTTGCAATCCGCAGGGGCAAGATTTATCATTATATCAAGTGCGGGGAATTTTATTCCGCTGTTCTCGCATGCGCTTTGCACACGGTTTTTAGCCTCCTTTACGGCGGCATCGGGCAAGCCGACAAGCTCAAACCTCGGCATTCTGTTCCAGCTGCAACATTCAACGGTTATCTCATATCCGTCAATGCCCACAACGCCCGAAGAAAACACTCTCGATAGCATTTATTGTAACTCCTTTTGAAAATACGGGATTTTTTACATTTATTTTATCACAGTGAAAAAAATAAATCAAGCACTTTGTTGACAAGTCGCACACGATGTGCTAAAATCGTATCAAACTGATTTCGGGAGCGAAAATAAAATGAGAGCTTTGAAGAACGTTATTGTTGACGGCATACTTACAGACGTTACCGTTGACGGCGGAAAAATAATCTCGATAGGTACGACGGATGCCCCAGGCATCGACCTTTGCGGTAAAAAATTATACCCCGGACTTATCGACACGCATATACACGGCTGTGTCGGCTGCGATACGATGGATGAGGAAAATACGCTCGGCAAAATGGCCGATTTCCTGCTCTCGCGCGGAACTACCTCGTTTTATCCCACGACCATGACGGCAAGCTATGAGGACATCATACGAACGACCCACAAGGACGTAGATATCGGTCACGGTGCAAATATACTCGGCTTTCATCTTGAGGGGCCGTTCATAAACCCGAAATTCAAGGGCGCGCAGAATGCGGCGCATATCTTCAAGCCCGACCTTGCGCTGCTTTCAGCCTGCCGAAACGTCGCACGGGTGACGCTTGCGCCCGAGCTTCCCGGAAGCAAGCACTTCATAGAGAGCTGCGGCATTGTTACCTCGCTCGGGCACTCGGATGCGGACTACGATACCGCAAAGGGCGCATTCCGCACCGGGCTCACTTGTCTGACTCATTCGTTCAACGCCATGCAGGGTATTCATCACAGGGCACCGGGGCCGCTTGTAGCCGCAATGGAGACTGAGGGCGTATTCGCAGAGCTTATTGCCGACGGAAAGCATATTCACCCCGCAGTGATGCGTATGTTTATTAAGATGATGGGCGAGGATAGAGTGGTGCTTGTGAGCGATGCGCTCTCGGTGCTCGGCATGCCCGACGGTGAGTCACAGCTCGGCGGTCTTACGATAAACGTAACAGGCGGCACGGCTTACACGAAGGACGGGCATCTTGCAGGCTCGACAGCCACCCTCTTCGACTGTGTCAGGGTGCTTATCGGATGCGGAATTTCCGAGACGGCGGCAATAAAAATGGCGAGCGAAAATCCGGCTCGCATGATGGGGCTGAAAAAAGGTAAAATCGAAGTTGGTTACGATGCCGACTTCATCGTAGTTGATGATGATTTCAATCTTGTTATGTCGATAGCAAGAGGGCGATTTCAACAATTTTAATAACTATAGTTTACATTTAGTAGGTTTTTATGGAAGAAAGAACTTCACGCACAGAGATGCTGATCGGGAAATCAGCACTTGAAAAACTAAAGGCGGCACGGGTCGCGGTATTCGGTGTGGGCGGCGTCGGAAGCTACGTTGTCGAGGCGTTGGTGCGCGCGGGAGTCGGGGCGATAGATATTTTCGATAACGACACCGTTTCGGAGTCAAACATCAACCGCCAGCTCATTGCCGACTACTCAACTCTCGGCATGTACAAAACCGATGCCGCAGCGCAAAGAATAGCGAAAATCAACCCTGATTGCACCGTTACGGGGCACGCGGTTTTCGTCACAAGAGAGCTGCTCTCCGAGCTTGACCTCTCACCTTTTTCGTATATCGTCGATGCGATAGACACCGTATCGGCAAAGATAGCTCTTGCAGAGCTTTCCGAGGGAGCAGGCGTGCCTATAATCTCATCAATGGGCACGGGAAACAAGCTTGATCCCACGGCATTTGAGGTTACGGATATTTACAAAACCTCGGTGTGCCCTCTTGCGCGTGTTATGCGCTGTGAGCTGAGGCGGCGCGGCGTATCGTCACTCAAGGTGGTTTATTCAAAGGAAGAGCCGCGACGTGCGACGTGCGTCACGGATGAGAATTCGGATGTGAAATCCGACACGCCAAGGCGCATACCGCCTGCAAGCATATCCTTTGTTCCCTCTGCGGCAGGACTTATAATCGCCTCGGAGGTCGTACGCGATCTGATAAAGTAGCTGATAAATACAAGTGGAGATTTTTACATGTTGAATTTTGCATTTTTCCTTAATGCGGTGCTTTTCGGCATCAGCCTTGCCATGGATGCCTTTTCGGTATCGCTGACAAACGGGTTGAAATGCCCTTGCATGAGACCGTCCAAAATGGTACTTATCGCAGGAGTGTTTGCCTTTTTCCAGGCGGCTATGCCGCTTCTCGGTTGGTTTCTTGTAACCAAGCTTATCGATATTTTCAACGTTCTCGCTCCTGCGGTTCCCTACGTTGCGCTTGTGCTGCTCTGCTTTATCGGCGGCAAGATGCTCTATGAGGGAATTAGTCCCTGCTCAGAGGATGAAGAGAAGCCGTGCACGGGGAGCGTTATAACTTTCGGTGCGCTTCTTTTGCAGGGCGTTGCTACCTCTATCGATGCACTTTCCGTCGGACTTACGATAGCAAATCTCACCTTTCCCTACGCTCTCTTTGAAGCGGGAATAATATCATTCGTTACCTTCTTTATCTGCATCGGCGGAATATTTATCGGCAAGAAATTCGGTACACGCCTTGCGGGTAAATCCGCGATACTTGGCGGTGTTATCCTTATAGCTATCGGATTTGAAATATTTATATCGTCATTCTTCTGAAAGGGGACTACCATGAGAAAAGGTTTACAGGAGCTGGCAAAAGAAAAAATAATAATCGTTGCCCACAGAGGTACGGCAGGCGGTAATATCCCCTGCAACACCATACCCGCATACAGAACGGCTGTATCGCAGGGGGCGGATATGATAGAGATAGACGTTGACAAAAGTGCTGACGGAGAGCTTTTTATCTTCCATCCCGGAATGGAAAATCCGCATCTGCGCTATTCGGGCAAAATAGGCAAGCTCACAGCCGAAGAGGTGCGCGGGCTGCGCTACGTCAATTATGACGGAACACCGACTCAGTTTCCACTGAACACCCTTGACGAGGTGCTTGAGGAATTCCGCGGAAAATGCTTTATAAACGTTGACAAGTTCTGGTCAAATCCCGAACAGATATACAAAGCGGTCATGCGTCACGGCATGATAGATCAAGTCGTTGTAAAGGCGGCTCCCGGCGAGGGCGTGTTAAAAATACTGCGCGAGCTTGCGCCCGATATTCCCTTTATGCCCATAGTGAGAGACGTTCATCCGATGCATGCCGAGCTGATGAGTAGCGGCATCAATTACGTTGGTGCCGAGGTGCTGTTCAAGAGTGAGGATGCCGAGGTCGCATCCGAGCGCTTTATCGATATGATGCACCGCGACGGAAAGCTGGTCTGGGTCAATTCCATTATCTACAATTGGCGCGATCAGCTCTCAGCGGGACACTCCGATGATACCGCTATCTGCGAAAGTCCCGACCTTGGCTGGGGCTGGCTTGCACGCCGCGGCTTCGACTTTATACAAACGGATTGGGTCTCCATGCTTTCGGGTTATCTGAAAGAAAACGATCTTATGATACGTTAAAATTATGAATTATTGTTAAAAACAAGCAAAAAACGCGCGAGGTCTAAATGGATGATGTCCTTAGCGGAAAATTTTCACTTTGAATAAAGTGCGAGCATCGCATTTGACTAGTCAAATACAAAATGGGCTAAACCCAAACCCTTATAACGACAGAAGAGAGAACAAATCGGTTTTCGCAGCCGAAATGTTCTCTCTTTTTCTACTATGCGATATGTTTGCAAGCAAACGCTATATACTCGCTTTGCTCGTGCGATACATCGTCGCTTTGCGACAATGCGCTAAACTCCCCACGCATTTTTTAGTGGATAATTCATAAAAATATTAAAGTGACTCTATTGCAAAGATAACGTAATCCTTTTCTTCAAGGCTGTTAATGACCTCTTTGAGCGAGTTACGGATCTTTTGCTTTTTATCCGCAACTATGCTGAGCTCAACGCCAACGTTGCCCGACACTCCGCTTCGCGGAACGGTCACCTGCACGTCATGCGCCTCATAGGTCTCCTTGAGGAATTTAAGACATGCTTTGATATCGGCATCGGTATCTATTTCTATGTAAACGCCAAAGGTTGAGCGATGCTCGTTGATATAACGCTCGATCTTATTGAGCACCATAACCGTGAACACCGAGATCACAAACGCAATAAGCGCGCCCTCATAGAAGCCGGCACCGAGTGACAGACCGATAGCGGCAGTGACCCAAAGCCCCGCAGCGGTGGTAAGTCCGACAACCTGAAATCTTCCCTTTTGCATAATGGTACCGACTCCTAGGAAGCCTATGCCCGAGATAACCTGTGCGCTGACACGAAGAGGGTCCGAATTAAGGATATCATACGTTTCCCTTACGAAAAATCCTACCATAGCGGTAAGCGCAGCACCTATGCAGACAAGAATATGCGTACGCAATCCTGCCGCGCGGCGTTGCTTTCCGCGCTCAAGTCCTATAACACCGCCGACGATCAGAGCAAGCAGAAGCCTGATAAGGACGGTGAGAAGATTGAAATCTCTCAGATAGCTGAGTACGCCTTCGATAAATTCCATTACACGTCTCTCCTTTCGTTTTTTAAAAAATCAAGAGAGGCTGCCTCAAATGTGACAGCCACAAAAACAAACATCCCCTACATTGTATCACCTCTTTTCGAAAAAGTCAACCTCTTTCGGCAATTCCTTTACAAAAACCGCTTGCAATGCCGAAGTAAAGCTGATATAATGTATTATACAATATTGCCCAAGGAGCAGCTATATGATAAACTATGATGAATTAAGGCATAACGGTGATATAAGAGCTTATATTGAGGCGGCTGACCGTTCTCTCGCTGCACTCGGATATACCGAGCACAGCTTTCCCCACGTAATGACGGTGGCGAGGAACGCCTCGGAAATACTCCTCGCCCTAGACTACGGTGAAAGATATGCCGAGCTTGCGAGGATAGCGGGGCTTTTGCACGATATAGGTAACGTTATAAACCGAGTTGATCACTCTCAGTCGGGAGCATTGCTTGCATTCCGTATTCTGGACAAGCTCGGAATGGATGCCTCGGAAATATGCGAGATAGTCACAGCGATAGGAAATCACGACGAGGGCACCGGGGTCCCCGTCAGTGAGCTTGCGGCAGCCCTCATACTTGCAGATAAATCCGACGTACGCAGAAGCCGTGTCAGAAATACGGATGAGCTGAGCTTCGATATCCATGACCGTGTCAACTATTCCGCTACACATTCGGCACTGCGGCTTGATCGCGAAATGATGTCCGTGACGCTTTTTCTGACTGTCGATACGTCTATCAGCTCCATTATGGATTACTTTGAGATATTTCTCGGTCGCATGAAGCTGTGCAGAAGCGCGGCACAGCGGCTCGGTCTCTCTTTCCGCCTGAATATCAACGACCAGGAATTCATTTGAGACGATTTTACCTAAACCAAATACTTTTTTTATTGACACGCGCGAGAAAATATTCTAAAATCTACTTGATAAGGCTAATTTATGCGGAGGTATCTTTCATGGAAAGCGTTACAAAAAAACTTATACTTATCGGCGGTGGCTCACGCGGCCGCGCGTATACCGACAAGGCACTCGGCATGGGCTCATGCTTTAAAGTCGTAGCAATAGCCGAGCCTATACGCGAGAGACGCGAATTTCTCGCAAAACTTCATTCGCTACCGAAAGAGATGACCTTTGAGAGCTGGGAGCCTCTGCTCGCGCTCGGTAAGATCGCAGATGCGGCAATTATCGCAACTATGGACAGAGATCATTTTGCTCCCGCAATGCAGGCAGTACGCCTCGGCTACGATCTTTTGCTGGAAAAGCCCATAGCTCCGACCCCAGAGGAATGTGACACTCTGCTTGCAGAAACAAAGAAGTACGGCTCAAAGGTAATTATATGCCACGTTCTGCGCTACACGCCTTTCTTCCGCGCGCTGAAGCGTATAATAGACAGCGGCAAGATAGGCAAGGTTATGAACATACAGCATATTGAGGCGGTTGGTCACATACATCAAAGCCACAGCTTTGTTCGCGGAAATTGGGGCAACAGTGACAGAGCAACTCCCATGATACTCCAAAAATCCTGCCACGATATGGATATTTTGCAGTGGCTTATCGGTAAGAAGTGCAAGAGCGTGCACAGTTTCGGCTCGCTTTCGTATTTCAGGGAGGAGAACGCTCCCGAGGGTGCGCCCGAGTTCTGTATTCAAGGCTGCCCCGAGGCAGATACCTGCCCTTACAATGCGGTAAAGCTCTACTATGACGATAAGAACAACAATTGGTTCCGCGGTGCCGCTGCAAAGATGCACGAGCCCACCGATGAGGCAGTGCTTGAAGCCATAAAGACTACGAATTACGGCAGATGCGTGTACAGGTGCGACAACAACGTTGTCGATCATCAGGTCGTAGAGCTGCTCTTTGAGGGAGACGTTTGCGCAAGCTTCACAATGAGCGCCTTTACACGGGGTGGCAGAGAGCTGCGCATAATGGGTACGCACGGTGAGCTTTTTGCAAGAACCGGCAGCGACAAAATAATGCTCAACAATTTCAGAACGGGTAAGCCCGAGGAAATAAAGATAAACGATATGCTCACGGGAGACACCGTTGTTGACGGACACGGCGGCGGTGACAGCGGCATTATGTATGCCTTTTACGACATGCTGTGCGGCAAGGAAAACCCCGATCTTTCAAATATAGACATATCGGTTGAAAACCACAAGATAGCCTTCGCCGCCGAAAAATCGCGTTTAAGCGGTGAAACGATAAAGCTTTGAGTTCCTAGGGGCTGTCGCATTTAGGCGTAATCGAAAACAAAATTGGCGAGGTAGAAAGAAATTTCCGCCTCGCCACTGCTTTTTTATATCTGATCAGAAAATAAAGGTTGAAAATCCGCTAAGAGTAGCGTATTTTCTCCGTTTTTACCCGAATTTTGTTTTCTATTTTCGTTTCCTCGCTCACTGTATTCATATACAGTTCTCGCTCGTCAGCCGAAAATTTTCGCTCTAAATCCGCACGCACCATGACATTTGCGTAGCAAATTCATAACGGTGAGCTGAGCGAGCCTTATCACTCTAAACCAACTTTTACCTCTTCACTCTTCGTTTTTCACTATTACTTCCCCAAAGGGGTGCAGCTTCGGTGCGTATACCGTGTAGAGCTTCATCGGTGCTCTTCCAACGTTCCTTATCACGTGATAGGTGCCGGACGGAACTATCACCGCGCTGTCGGTACCCAGCGGCATCTTATAATTAAGATCACCGGCAAGTCTGCCCATCATGACCTCCCCCTGACCTGATGTTATAACGATGAGCTGATCGCTGCCCTCGTGTATTTCAAAGGGAATTTCACCGCCCTGCGGTATGCTCATAAGCACTATCTGAAAATGTTTCCCCGTCCATATAACCCTGCGGAAATCCGTGTTTTTCTCCGCTGCTTCGACTATATTAAAAGCATACGGAGCGTTGCCGCGGTCTGATATTACGTCGCCGCTTCGGCAGCTAACGCGCCTATCCCCGTTATCGTTACCCATGCCCCGGACATTGTCCTCTCTTACTTCCTCCGTGCTTCCGTAGCCACGGGCGATGCTGTCGGCACGGTTTGTGCGGTATGTTCTGAAACGTCTGAATCTCATAATGGTTATTCTCCTTTATAAATATATAAGCGATCTATATTATTATATGAAGAATACTAAAAAAAGCAACGCAAAAGCACTCATGACAAACCGATCGTTGGATGTCACAAGTGCTTTTGCGTCAAATGGGCATAAAACACCCTGTTATCGAAAAAGCGGCTTTATGTATTCGGATCAAGCGAGATTCTGAGTTTTGAACATTTCAAGAAGAGCACGAGCCTCGTCCTTGGAAATGGTGATCCCCTTACCCATCTTCTCATGATCGGGAGACCATGTACGGATATCGTAAACAGGCTCTCTGTCATTCCAGCTGATAAGGTTAAGCTCCTTATTCCAACCGTTGTTACCCTCACTTACAATACCGATCTTTTCGATGATTTCATACTTAATCTCAGGCATTTGTTATTCTCCTTAAAGATTTTTAAAATATATATCAGATATTTAAATAATAACACAGAAATATGCGCTTGTCAAGAAATATGTAGAAAAAAACTGAATTTTTTTTGAAAAAATCGTTAAAATTTTATGAATTTCGCATTTTTACGCATGAGAAAGCAGAGTACCTTCAAAAAATCTGCGCTCTGCCGTACATCTGTCTCTTCCGCTGTGCTTTGAGAGCTGCATCGGGCGTTTGCTGTTTGTCAACCTATCCAAAAATTACATCGAAAAGAGTATATATTTATCGAATAGGTCTCTTGACAGAAAGACGATAAAGTGCTATAATTATACGGTGCTGTATCGACACTCGGTTGATAGAGTATGGTAGTCGACCGTTTGGGCAGCTTGGTTTTGCTCATGGTCGACTTTTTGATTGTTAAAAAATTGTCTAACATATATTGGAGGAAGAAATGAGAGAAGAATGGAAAGGCTTTAAAGAGGGGCGCTGGGTACATGAGATAAACGTACGCAGCTTTATTCACAAGAATTTTGTTCCCTATTACGGCTCGGATGAGTTCCTTGAGGGACCTACGGAGGATACGCTCTCGCTTTGGCATGACGTAAGCGAGCTGATGAAAGCGGAGCTCGAGGCAGGCGGTGCGCTCGATATGGATACTAACGTTATTTCTACTATAACCTCGCACCCTGCAGGATATATTGATAAGGATCGCGAGAAGATCGTAGGTCTGCAAACCGAGAAGCCCTTGAAACGTGCACTGATGCCTGCGGGCGGTATACGTATGGCTGTCAAGGCTTGCCACGATAACGGCTACGAGGTAGATCCCGAGATAGTTGAATTCTTTACCGAGCACAGAAAAACGCACAACGCAGGCGTGTTTGATGCATATACGCCCGAGATGCGTAAGTGCCGTTCAAACCATATAATAACAGGTCTGCCCGATGCTTACGGCAGAGGAAGAATAATCGGAGACTACCGCAGAGTTGCTCTTTACGGTGTTGACCGTCTCATTGAGGACAAGCAGTTCCAGAAGGACACAACGGTGTCCACTATGTCCCTTGAGGTCATACGCGAGCGCGAGGAGCTTTCCGAGCAGATAAGAGCACTTGAGATGCTAAAAAAGCTTGCCGAAATATACGGCTGCGATATCTCAAAGCCCGCAACCACGCTGAGAGAGGCTACGCAGGCTCTCTACTTTGCATACCTTGCCGCTGTCAAGGAGCAGAACGGTGCGGCAATGAGCCTTGGAAGAACGTCTACGTTCCTTGATATCTATGCCGAGCGTGATCTTGCGAACGGCACTATCACCGAAAAGGAAGCTCAGGAGATAATCGACCAGTTTGTTATGAAGCTGCGTATGGTACGCTTCGCGAGAACGCCCGATTACAACCAAATTTTTGCAGGCGACCCCACGTGGGTAACCGAGTCCATAGGCGGTATTGCGACTGACGGTAAGCCGCTTGTCACCAAGATGTCCTTCCGCTATCTTAACACGCTCAACAACCTCGGTGCGGCTCCCGAGCCTAACCTCACGGTGCTCTGGAGCGAGCAGCTGCCCGAGAACTTCAAGCGCTTCTGCGCAAAGGTTTCCATAGAGCACCATGCCGTGCAGTATGAGAATGACGATCTCATGCGCCCCATCCACGGTGACGATTATGCGATAGCCTGCTGCGTGTCCTCCATGAGGGTCGGTAAGGAGATGCAGTTCTTCGGTGCGAGAGCAAATCTTGCAAAGTGCCTGCTTTACGCTATCAACGGCGGTGTTGACGAGATGTCGGGTCAGCAGGTAGGCCCTGAGTACCGCGCTGTAGTCGGTGATTATCTCGACTATGACGACGTTATGAAGAAATACCGTGACATGATGAGATGGCTTGCGAGAGTTTACGTAAACGCTCTTAACATAATCCACTACATGCACGACAAATATTCCTATGAGAGACTGCAAATGGCTCTTCATGACAGAGAGGTAAAGCGTTGGTTTGCAACGGGTATTGCAGGTCTTTCGGTCGTTGCGGATTCGCTTTCGGCTATAAAATACGCAAAGGTCAAGATTACGAGAAACGAGGCAGGCGTTGTTACCGATTACACTGTTGAGGGCGATTTCCCCAAGTACGGCAATGACGACGACAGAGTAGACAGCATTGCAAAAGAGGTGCTTCATACCTTTATCAGCTACCTGCGTGAGAACGCTGCATACCGTGACGGTGAGATAACCACCTCTATACTTACGATCACCTCAAACGTTACCTACGGAAAGAACACGGGCTCCACGCCTGACGGAAGAAAGTGCGGTGAGCCATTCGCTCCCGGCGCAAATCCCATGCACGGCAGAGACAAGATGGGTGCCGTTGCATCGCTTGCATCGGTTGCAAAGCTTCCCTTTACCGACTCGCAGGACGGTATCTCCAACACCTTTACTATAGTTCCCTCCGCTCTCGGAAAATCCGAGGAGGAGCGCGAGAACAATCTTATCACCCTGCTTGACGGATATACGGCTAAGCGCGGCTTCCACCTCAACGTCAACGTATTTGACAAGGAGCTGCTGCTTGATGCGCAGCGTCACCCTGAGCTTTATCCTCAGCTTACGATAAGAGTTTCGGGCTATGCCGTAAACTTCATCAAGCTCACAAAGGCTCAGCAGGACGAGGTAATTTCAAGAACGTTCCATTCAGGCTTATAATGATGACGGGTAAGATACACTCCATTGAAACGTTCGGCACTGTTGACGGGCCGGGGGTGCGGTTTGTGGTATTCTTCCAAGGCTGCCCTATGCGTTGCAAGTTCTGCCACAATCCCGACACTTGGGATATGAAAGACGCGCAATATGAGATGAGCGCGGAAGAGATCATCGCTCGCATGGAGCGCAACCTGCCCTTTTACAAGAGCGGCGGCATTACCGCCACAGGCGGTGAGCCTCTTATGCAGATGGATTTTCTGACCGAGCTTTTCCGACTTGCAAAGAGCCTTGGCATCCATACCGCACTTGATACGTCGGGCTTCGGATTTAGGAACGAGCCGGAAATACGTGCGAATTTCGACACGCTCCTTGCCCTCACAGACCTTGTTATGCTTGATATAAAGCATGCAAGCGAGGATGCCCACAAAGCTCTCACAGGGCATAGCGGAGAGCCTGCCAAGGAATTTGCGAGGTATCTTTCCGAGCGTGGGCACAAAATGCGCATACGCCACGTGCTTATTCCGAATATTACGGATGGCGATGAGCAGCTTCTCGCTCTGGGCAAATTCATCGGCACTCTGCGAGGGATTGAAAAGATAGAGGTGCTTCCCTATCACAAGCTCGGAGTTGTAAAATACGAGCAGCTCGGTATTCCGTATCCGCTCAGCGGCACTCCCGCACTCACAGACGCGGATGCAAAAAGAGCGCTGGAAATAATAAAATCCGCCTGTAATGCTTCGGGTTCGTAAGGACAGTTTTTACAATATTCAACGGAAAAATAAACGGTTACAGCAAAAGGGGCTAGCTCAAATGCAGAAAAATACGTTTGGGCTAGTTTCCTTTTTTGA
>CAZTWE010000040.1:0-20359 GCA_964617165.1 uncultured Ruminococcus sp. | reverse complement strand
GCGCTTAATAATTTGGAATTATATGCACGTGACAGATAACTGCCAGGCACTTTTTGTTCTTATTATAGCACGCTGTTTTTAAAATGTCAATACTTTCTTGCAGGATTTTTCAAAAGAAATTCAAAATGCTTTAAAAAATCATTAAAAACCATATTTCGACAAATAAAACAAATTAAAAACAAATTATTTATCCGCGTTTATTGCAAAATCATCCGTGCTTGCTGCAAAAGCAAGCGGGGCTGCCTCAAATGCAAATTGAGGCAGCCCCTTGCAGGGGATATTCAGATTTTGGGAAGAGGCGCGGTGTTTTTGCCGATATATTCACTTTTGTGAAATATGTTCACGAAGCAACATATCGAAAATCCCGTCAGGGATTTATCTCGACTTTTTACGCCTGATTGCCCTTTGCGTAGCCGTCGTAGCCGCCGAGGAAGTTTTCTGCGTTTTTCATCATTCTTACAGCAACCTCGTCACCGACAAAGCTCAGTGCAACAGACATATTTCCGAAATACTTGCCTATGACCTGAACGCGGATAAGAAGCGTGTTATCGCAAAGCCATGCTGCGGATGCGGCAGAGTCGTACTTATGCCCGGGGGCGGACTTTGAGCCTATTTCATCAGAGTAGCCCTCTTCGGGGAACTTTGAGAAAACGTTTTTGTTCATACCGAAGAGTATGGACTTTTCTCCGCTGTTGTTTTTGTAGGTAAAGCTACCCTCATCACCCGAAATATCAAGAGTAAAATACTCAATACCCATGGGGTTTGATGAAAGCACGTATCGCTTGCCGATAACCTTATCCGATACGGGGGAGTTATAGCTGCCCGAGCAAGCAAAGAGCTTCAGATCTCCGATAGGCTCGCCTGTGTATTCGGGGAGGGGAGTGTCCTTTGCATTTCTGTGGATTATATCGAAAAATCCGTTCATTATTGCGGCTTTTGCAATCGGATTTCCCTGATTGTCACCGTTGTAAACGAGTATCAGATCCTTGTCGGGATTGCAAATGGCAAGCTGACAGCCCATTCCGTTGAAGAAGAACGAATTGTGCTTTGTGCGCCATATCTGATAGCCGTAGCCGTGCCCCTCTGTGCATCTCTCACCGTAATTAGTAGTGGGAACGAGATTTGAGGTAGCGGTTTTTACGTAGTTTTCGTTTAAGATCTGCTCTCCGTTCCACTTACCGCCCAAAAGCACAAAGCGCGCAGTTTTCATGAGGTCTATCGGTCGCATCATAAGTGCGGAATCCATCCAGCTGTGACCGCCCGGGCATTTGAGCGTGTAAGCACCCTCAACGCCTATCTTGGAGAAGAGCTTTTCGTTAAGGTAGTCAATAATATCCCTGCCGGTAACGCGCTCAACGAGCGCGCCGAGGATAAAAGAGCCCGTGCTGTCATACCTGAACAGTGAGCCTGAGGGATAAGATGAGCCGCGGTTGTCCGCGAAGTAATTGAGCACTCTGTCATCGGGGGAAAGGTTAAACCAGTTTCTCGAATTCGGATATGCCGAGCGCATCATAAGCATATCGCGCACCGTTTGATGCCTTGCATAGTCATCGGGCGCACTCTTACATTCCTCGGGGAAATAGCAGGAAATCTCATCGTCAAGAGAGATCAAGCCGTCCTGCTCAGCAAAGCCTATTGCAAGTGATGCAAAGCTTTTGGTTACAGAATAAAGGCGGTGCTTGAAATCACGGTCAAACGGCTCCCAATATTTTTCAAATATAATATTGTCACCGCGTGCGATGATCAGCGAATGTGTCGCGAGGCCGTCTGCCTCAAGCATATCTACGTAATACTTTATGTCTGCGGTGGAAATTCCGCAGCTTTCGGGGGTTGCATATTTCATATCTTTTCTCCTTATACGTTACAGGGGGTATTTTTAATTACATAATACAACAATTTTTTAATCTTTTCTATAATAATATTATCCGAAGTAGAAAAAAACATTAAAATATTGCTTGATTTTTTATATTATATGTGTTAAACTGAATAAAAGCGAGGTGAAAAAATGAAAGACATTTATGCAAACAGGGGCAAAACTCAAACCGCAAAGCCGGTGACGAGCCATTTTCACGCTGAATATGAAATATATTATCTCTATTCAGGAGAAATGCGCTATACGATAGACGATAAGATATATGACGTACATGCAGGTGACGTTGCCCTCATCCCTGCGGGCGTAATACATAATACTGCTTACAGTGCCACAAGGACAGAGCGGCTTTTGATAAATTTCAACGGTGATCTCATTTCCGACCGCGCTCTTCTTTTGTCATTCAAGCAAGGAATATTAACTCTCTCTGCCGAGTCGAGGGCTGAATTTCAGCAGATATTCGAAAAGCTGGAAAGAGAGCAGAGCATGCTCGACGGATATTCGAAAACTCTCATCAGGCATTACCTGACAGAGATACTCATAATGTTCGCGCGGTGTGAGGACCGCGATATCATCGAAGAAATGACGGGCTACGCACGGTTGATGCAATCAGCAGTTGTATATATAAACGAAAACCTCTCTGATGCCGATCTTTCCCTTGAGTGCCTTGCCGCACGCTTCTCGCTTTCCAAAAGCTTCTTTTCAAGAAAGTTTAAAGAGGTAACAGGCTTCGGACTTTCCGATTATATAACCCTCGTGCGTATCAAAAATGCGGCGAGATTGCTCGCCGCAGGTAACATATCTGTAACGGATGCCGCTTTTGCCTCAGGGTTTAATGACAGCAGCTACTTTACACAGGTCTTTAAACGCCTTATCGGTACAACACCCCTCAAATACGCTAAAGAAAAGGCTAACGTTATGGTGTAAATAGCGAATTGATGCCTTTTGCAATCAGATTTGAGATTATTTATGTATTTTTGCCAAAGGTTAAGAGATTTAAGATAGGATGCGGATAAATCCCAAGCAGAAATAGCAGAGCTGCTGAGGATATCCCGACAGCATTACTCATTATATGAAAGCGGAAAGCGTGAGCTTCCGATGCATCATTTTATAGCTCTTGCTACGTACTACAACGTTTCTCTCGATTATCTTGCAGGTTTAATAAACGTACCGAGAAAATTGACGTAATACTCTATATTTCTACTTGTCCTGCTTTACCCGTTTTGCGGTCAGCTCCACCATTACTATCATAAGAGCGGTGAAAGCGAGGATATATACGGGCAGGAGCTTTATTGAGATAAAGTCTGCGATGAGTCCGAATACAGGCGGCATAAGCGTTGAGCCGAGGTATGCGCTTGCCATCTGAATTCCGATTATTGCCTGCGAATTTTTCTCACCGAAATTGCTCGGTGTTGAGTGAATGATACAGGGATAAATGGGTGCGAAGCCCAGCCCAACGAGAAACAGCCCGATAACGGCAGCGTATGCACCGGGAATGGGCAGAAGAATTACTGCCATACCGACAATGGCAATAGCTGCTCCGACTCTTATCAAGATGGCATCCGAGAATTTTTCCGCTATGATACCGTTTATAAATCTGCCTACGGTTATACCTATGAAAAGCAGTGAGGTAAATGCAGCGGCGGTCTCTTCAGATAAGCCTCTCGCTTCAACGAGATAGCTTGACGACCAAAGCATAACGGTTGCCTCTGCCGCGCAGTAGCCTAAAAATCCGAGTAGAAGATAAGGCACACCGGGGATTTTCAGTGCCCTCCGTATGCCTATGACCTCGGAGCTGTCACCGTCTCCCACGGTGTCGGACTGAAGCTGCTCACGGCTTTTGTTTACTCGCCAGACTCCCAAAGTAAGTAGCAATATAAAAGCGATAGAAAGCTGAATAAAGAAGGTTATCCGATAGCCCCATTCCCAGCTTGAATAGGTCAAAGCAAGGCTCATTATGTAAGGGCTGATTATCGTTCCGACGCCCCAGAAGCAGTGCAGCCAGCTCATGTGGCGCGAGTTGTAATGCAGAGCAACGTAATTGTTGAGCGCGGCATCGATCGCACCTGCACCGAGACCGTAGGGGATAGCTATAATACACAGCATGTAAAATTTGCTTGCAAAAGAGAAGCCGAGTAGTGCAAATGCCGTCAAAAAAACGCTTGCTACGGTTACTGTGGGTGTGCCGAGCTTTTTGGTAAGCCGCTCGGAAAGCAGGCTCGATACGATAGTACCGCCTGCAATTATCATTGAAACAATTCCCGCAAAGTACATCGGCGAGTTAAGATCGTTTTGCATAACGGGCCAAGCTGTTCCGAGCAGTGAGTCGGGCAGCCCGAGACTGACGAATGCAAGATAGATCAATGCAAGTAGTAAGGTATACATTTTATATCTCCTGAAATTTTTCTGCTTTGCGATATATTCGCTGCGTGTTCTCCGTTAAGGATAACACGTATATGCCGAGATGCATTTTAGCATAAAATCAAAACAATTTCAATAGCCTTGTATAAAAATACGTAGCACGTTTTTGTAAAACGCGCCGCCCCACATCGACGTACGCCGGAGCTTTTTTGCTTGGAAAAAGGCGAAAAATGTAATAAAACAAAGATTTTGTACCGTGACGGTACATTATAGTATGACTATAGTGATTTTATTTCAATTTCGATTTTTTTGATAAAATTCGCCAAATACCATTTACTTTTTTAAAATGCTTTGGTATAATAGTTATATAAGTAAAAAAATTTGGAGGAAATTATGGGAACTTTCATCATCAAAAAGACGCCTACAGGCGCATTCAATTTCAGCCTTCTTGCTGCCAATAAGGAGAAAATAGCCGTTTCATCCCAGGTGTATTCTTCAAAGGCTTCCTGCAAAACAGGTATGGCAAGCGTTGCAAAAAATGCCGTAAAATGCATTGAGGAGGACAGAGTAGAGGATCAGACCCTCAAAAAGCCCACCGCAAAAACCTGCCCCAAGTTTGAGATATATTTCGATAAAGCCGGTCTTTACCGCTACAGGCTCATAGCAACAAACGGTGAGAGCATCGCAATGAGCGAGGAGGGCTATAAGTCCAAAAGCGGATGCCTCAACGGAATAAGGAGCGTTGCGACAAACGCGCCCGACGCTGAGATCATTGACGAGACCGTAACCAAATAACAGTCTGATGTATTCGGACACCAAAACCAAAATAAAATCAAAAGGGTAAATATGAAAAAATACAGGCTTATCCTGCCTCTTCTTATAATCGCTCTAACCGTTTCGGTCATGGCGGCGGTGCTTCCCGTAGGAGCAGCCACTGATAGTGGTAATATATGGAAGATAACGCATGCTGACGGTACGGTAAGCTATTCAGCGAGCTTTCCCGGTGCGTTTGAAACCATTCAAGCGGGAGACGTTTTTGAGTTTCTCCCGGATGAACATTACCTGTATAAGGCGGATTTCGTATACATACGCACACCTGTGGATATAACGATAGACCTTCGCGGAGCTACAATATATTGCCCTGAGATCGGTGATCTCGGCTTCAATGCAGTTTTGGGTGACGTTGACGGTCAGATGATGAGTATATATTCAAATGCGGGAGCTCACGTAAACGTGCTTCTTGAGGATGCAAGACTGTTTGCGCCTCTCGGTGGCAGAACAGCGTTTTCCGTAAGCGGTGATTGCACCGTGGATTTTGACGGCGGTGAGCACGGAGGGTATATCTTTGCACCCGGTGCGCTCAATCTTACCACTACTCCGAGCGATGCCGATGCATGGTCGTACATGCGCAACGTATATTGCTACAAGGCGAGCAAGAACATGCACGGCTGCGTTTGCGCCCGTAATTCGGGAAAGCTGAAGCTGATCGATTCGGCTGTTATAGCACCGAGCTCCGCGTCAAGTCTGCCTCTGCTTATCAGAAACTCGGGGCAGATAGAATTGCAAAGCTCGTTTGTCGCAACGCTTGACGGTGGAAACGTAATAGAGTTTTCTCAGCTTTCAGCGAGCGGTGCAGCGTTTACTGTCGGTAACGGCAGTGCTGTATACGGAGGCTTCAGCGGATACAATACCTCGGTTGCACTCGATGTGCGCCCAACCTCATATTTTACGTATGACGTAACACCGTACGTCAGCGGTGCTACTGCTACCGAGACTGCCGTTACGGTCGATAAGAGCTATATTGCCTCGACGGGTACCAAGACCGACGTTGAGGGGCTTGACGTTCAGGAATACAGATATTCAACGAGCAACGAGCAGGCGACGTTGACGTTCACTTACGTTGTTTCGGGTGATACATCAACGGTATCGACGTATAAGAGCGGTTATCCGTGGCGTATTCAAGACGGTGATGGGAATTTTGTCTATGCCAAAACTCTCGCACCGCTTGCATTTAACAATACGTATGAAAGTGTTGCTCTTACCGAGGATGCGGTTATCTCGTCAGGCGAGGTATTGCTCATTGATACCGCGCTTGTCATAGACCTCGGTGAGTACGCGATATCGTGCACTGACGGTGGGTTTGATTACGTTTTATGTACCGAGGGTACGGGCAAGCTCACCGTTAATATAGGTAATACGGGTATTCGGCTCGGCAGCCGCGGCTTCATACGTGCCGAGCATACGGGTGAGGTCGAAATAACCTCTCGCGGCAGGCTTGCCGCAGAGTCGCTTATCTATGCTTCCGATGCATCGGTTTCGGTCAGCGGAGGAAATTATCTGTTCACCGGCGGAAGAGGTGTGAATGCTTCGGGTAACGTGACGCTTGACGGTGTTACCTTCTATTCCGAGGGGGCGCTGCCTATGGTAAGCTCGGAGGCGGACGTAACCGTTTCAGGTGCAAATATACTTGCCGCCCCCGATGCGTGTGCAGTTTTAGCTGTGGGTACGCTTACCGTTGATAACGTCTGCTACGTGAGCGGTATCGCCAGAGGTGCGGATGTCGTTATCAGCGCAACGTCCTATTTCGTAACACCGCCGACTTCTCTCGGCGTGAGCCCGTCTGTCGTTCGCGATACCTCTCACAAGGAGATAGCCGTTATCGTTATCAACGGAGATCTGTTCGGAACAAAGAGGGTGAATTTTGAATTTTCATACAAGACGGAAAAGTACGTCTTAACCGATGAGCAGGAAGAAAACTCTGTTTGGAAAATAGAACTCAAGGACGGTACGGTTAAGTACGCAAAGCACGTTTACGCACCGTTCGGCAGCGTTTCAGAGTACAACTCGATGACACTGCTTTCCGATCTTGTTCTTGACACGGGTCTCGGGATGAACCTTGCAGGAGACCTTGTGATAGACCTCAGCGGAAGAAAAATCACAGAGACTGAGAATATCAGCGTTCCGTATCTTATCAGTGCGGAGGGGGACGGCAGGCTTGACGTTATTGCCGAGAATTCCACGGTGGTGCTTGACGGTGCCGCGCTCATCCGCTGTAACAGAATAAGGGGATTTCAGCTGAGTGCCGACGGTGCTTTTATGCAATCCGATACACTTGCTACGTCGTTTGGTACGGATATCACTCTTTCCGGTGGCTTTTACAACGCACTTTCAGGCTCTGCGATAGTTTGTGACGGCTCGGTATCTTTGAATGACCTTACCGTTACCGCCCCCACCGCAGGTACTCTTGTGTTTTCCGAGGGAGACTTAACGCTTTCGGGCAATACCGCATTGCTCGCTGAAACAGGCGCGTGCGCCGCCTCCACCTCAGGCAAGCTTTATATGGCGGCTGAGTCGAGAATATACGGTACCTTGAAAGCTGTCGCTATTTCGGCTGAGGAGGGCGCGCTCATCTCGTACGTGCCGAAAAATGCGGAGTGCAATTTACCAATGCTCAGCGAAAGAAATTCCGAGAGCATAAAATACGTCACGTGCAGTGACGGAGAGCTTAACGTCTCGGACAAAAAGTATATATTCCTCTACAAGCTCGCACAGCTTGACGAGGGGCTCCTTGTCAGCTTCGCCTTTGGCACCACGTGCGACTTGAACGTTTACGTGCCCGACTCTGTGGCGAGCAGTGATTTTACTCTGCGCATCATGCTTTGCGGTGTGCTTTACGATGCCGATACCTCGGATTCCGAACTGGTTCGCTTAGGCGGTAACACGCGCTACAGAAAATTCACCTACCGTTACGTATATCCTACCGCGTATTCGGATACCGTGATGCTGACGCTTATATCGGGCAATTTTGTAAAAACGCTTGATGCAACCGTAGGTGAGCTGCTTTCCGCATCCTTTGCTGCAGCACAGAGCGATCCCGTTCGGACAGCACTTGCAACCTATGCAAGATACTCTATGGCGGCATCGGGTATAAATCCCCCCACCGATTGGGAAATGGCGGCATACGTGTCGGATATTCGGCTGCCCCAGAGAGATACGGAGATGCTTGGCAGATACGTAGCCTACGTGCGCTATGACGTCCTTCGGCAAAGAGTAATTCTCGCAAGGGCGGAGGGCATGGAAGGTACCTTTACCGTGCGTTACACGTTCGGAGACGGGGAGCTTGTATATGAATTCGGCTCTGACGTTACCGAAATGGAGCTGCCCGTATACAGAACCGATCCCTACTCACAGATAAGCATAACCTACACAGAGGATGGCTCAGAGCCTGTCAGCTTCGATACCGACCTTGCAGGTATCGCGGTATATGCGAAGGAGGGAACGAGTGCCGCAATATATCTCGGTTATCTCTTGGCGTATGCGGATGCAATAAAATAACTGCAATTTAACATCAATAATCATTTTTTCCCCTTTGGACACATAAGCTGTTCCAAAGGGGAATTTTCATGAATAACAGAAAAAGATTTTTTTACAACGGAATATTGCTTACCGCAGTCGGTATCGCGATGCGAACGGTATCGCTGTTTTTCAATGCTTTTATAACGCGTACCATAGGCTCCGAGGGCGTAGGGTTGTATACTATAGTCAACACGGTATACGGCTTTGCTGTTACGTTCGCAACCTCAGGCATCAGCCTGACGGTCACTCGCCTTGTAGCCGAGGCAGACGGTGAGGGAAGAGAGGAGGACGTGCCTAGGGTGCTGTCGGGTGCCGTGCTTTATGCGCTGGCGTTCAGCCTTGTCGCAACCCTTGTGCTTTATTTTGCCGCAGGCCAAGTAGCCGAGCGCGTGCTTGATGACGTACGCGCTGCCGCAGCACTGAGGATACTTGCTCCGTCGCTCATACCGCTCTCGCTTGTGTCGGTGTTTTCGGGATATTTTGTCGGTGTGCGCCGCGTCGGGTGCAATGCGCTCACGCAGATACTCGGTCAGGTGTTCAAGATAGCGGCTACAGTGTGGCTGCTTTTGCACGCTCTGCCGCTTGAGGTAGAGGCATCCGCAAGGTATCTCTCCCTTGGCACTACCGTGACCGAGATACTGTGCTTTGCGGTAATATTTGCCGAATTTCTTATTGAGCGGCGCGGTAAAGCGCGCACATCGACAGATGCCGACTTGCCTGCCGTGGCACGCATCGCTCTTCCGCTTGCCGTTTCCGCTTACATACGCCAGGCACTGCTCACCGTCGAGCATATACTTATTCCGAAGCGTTTAAGAGCGTTCGGTGAGGACGCGGGAGAAGCACTTTCTTCGTACGGAACTCTGCACGGTATGGCGCTTCCCGTAATACTTTATCCCATGGTAACCCTCAGCTCCTTTTCCGGACTTCTCGTTCCCGAATTTGCCGAGCGCACGGCTTTGCATGATGATGAGGGCATGGCTCGCCTTGCCGCCGAGGCGTTTGGCAAAACCATGGTATACGCAATGGCAACAGCAGGTGTGCTGTTCGTTTTCTCCGAGGAGCTTGGGTACGTGATATACGACTCTCACTCGGCAGGGTACTATATCGCGGTGCTCGCACCCGTAGTACCGATAATGTACCTCGATCACGTTACGGATTCGGTGCTGAAAGGAATAGGCGAGCAGGTCTACTCCATGTGGGTCAATATAACCGACTCACTGCTTTCGATATTACTTGTGTGGCTCCTGATACCTAAAATGGGAATTATGGGCTATGCCGTGTGCATAATAGCAATGGAGGCATATAACTTTATACTCTCGTTTATCAGGCTGATGAAGCGGATACGTGTCAGAATATCCCCCCGTATGTGCATAGTTTATCCGGCAATCTCCGCTGCTCTTTCGGGCTATATTACCAAGCAAGCCTTTATATCGGCAGGAGTTATGACAAGCGGGTTCTGGCTCACAATGCAGATAGTTTTTACCGTTTGCAGTTTTTTTGCCATTTACCGCGCCGTGTCAGCTCTTGATGCACTTCTGACGGGGAGAAAAGCCGAGGCACGGTAATGGGTGATATCCCTAACGGAGAATTTACACCCCGACTAAAATAAAACTGCACGCCCGGCTCCCATAAATATCTGCGAGGAGCAGGGCGTGCGCAATTTTGCCTGCGTCAGTTATCCGATTTATTTCTTTTTTTGGACTTCTCCGCATCAAAGCCCTCGGGGTATCTTGCTTTCAGCTTATCTATGTTTTTCTGCAATACGTCCTCAAGCGGAACTCCGAGTATATATGCCACCTCAGCGAGGTACCATGCAATATCGCCAAGCTCCTTGATAAGGTGCTCGCGGTCAAGCTCGTGTCCTTGAGCGAGGTGCTTTTTTACGATATCTATCGCCTCACCGCTTTCACCGCAAAGTCCCATGACTCCGTTTATGAGAACGTCACGCTCGGAGAGCTCGGGATTAAGTGTCGTCATTGCAAGCTTCTGATATTCGTTTATAGTCATATTTTTGCTCCCACTCTTACCATTTGTGCTTGTAATTATGCACGCCCTTGCCGATAAAGCCTGCCTGAACGAAATCCTCGGGGTATTTGCGCATAATGTAATCTATGTAGCTCATGACCATTTCGGCAGTGATGAGATAGCCCTGCGCGCTGAGATGACCGCCGAGATAGAAATGCTTATGGAATTTTTCATCGTAAACGGGAGCATACTCAAACAGGTCGATAAGATAGGTATTATCGAATAGCTTGCACATATCTGTGAGCAGATCGCGGTGCGCTCTGTGTAAGTCATCCTTTCCGTCACCGCGCCTTGGCATCGACATAAGGAAGAACTTTGCATCGGGACTTATTTTTTTGTACGCCTGAATTACCTTGCCGTACCAGCCCGCAAAGGTGTCGGCATTGTTGTCGGGATTGCTCGGGTCTATGTCCTTTACCGAGCCTATCTCGTCATGCCTGTTGAGCAGATCGTTGACTCCGAGTGCGATAACGTAGCATTGGCAGGCGTATTCGGGATTGAAGAAATCGCGCGATGCAGCGAATTTACTCATATACTCACTTGCCGTCATACCGCCGCGCGAGAAGTTATATACCTTAGAGCCCATAGCGCGAGCCATGAACTGCCCCCACGAATATTCAAAATAATCGTGAAAGCCTCTCTTTTCAAGATCGGGGCTTGTGGATTCAAGCTCACCAGAAGCGAGGCTGTCACCAATGCAGCCTATAGTGCGGAATACCGCGCAAAGTCCACCGTCAGGCTTTATCGTGTCAAGGGGAAGCTCACCGTCTTTTACGTAATATCTGTCAAAATTCATAATTGTCACCGCCGTTTTTCTTTTATTTTAACACCGGGCACGCGCTTTGTCAATTATTTTTTACTTTTTAATGTAAAATATTGCTTTTGTCAAACGTTTGTGTTAAAATAAAAGAAAAACGGCGTTTTGGGGGTATTTATGTCATATACCGAATTACTTGAAGCAGCAAAGGGCGGCTCAGCCGAAGCGAAGGTGAAGCTTGCCGAGTGCTATCGTTACGGCAGAGGTGTTGAGTTCAGCTTTGAGCATGCCTTTGAATATGCAAAGGAGGCATGGGAGGATGGCTCTACAGCGGCAGCCGATATACTTTTCTATTCCTATTTCTTCGGCTTTGGCACAGAGCAGAACGTTTCTATCGCAAAGGATATAGCAGAGAGAGCAGCCGCTCAGGGAGAAGAGTATTCCGCATCTCTCGGAATTTATTACGTTACGGGTATTGACTGTGACGTTGATACCGCGCGTGCATTGGAATATTTCACGGCAGCCGCCGCTCGGGGCTCCGAGATGGCACTGCAAGAGCTTGCGAAAATGTATCTTTTCGGCTATCGCGTACGCACGGACTACGAAAAGGCGTTCGAATACATAGCGAAGCTTTATGAAATCGACTCGCCGTACGCTTGGGCTTATGACGGATATATGCATACTTATGGGCTTGGTACCGAGCGCGATGAGGCGCATGGGCTTGCGCTTTCGCAAAAGGCGCTTGACTCGGGAATTGTACGCGCTTATGTTGACGTGGCATGGGCGAAGTTCTTCGGAGTGGGAACAGATAAAGATATCGAGGGCGCAAAAGCGCTTTTACAAGAAGCGGAGCATCGCGGATCTGCGAATGCCGCCGTACGTCTTTATAATTTAGACCGTTACGATACGATAAAACCCGATGCGTATTCTACAAGTAAAACCGAATTTAATAAGCGTAAGAGCATTTATCACTGGGCAAGCTGCGCTGATCCCTCTTGCGAATATATTGTCGGCTCGTGGACGGCTGACGGTGAAGAGCGGAGAGAATTGTGGCTGAGGGCGGTACGCCACGGCAGCCCGCAGGCATTACTGAAAATGGTGGACTACTACAAAACGAAGCTGTCGGACAGGGATGCGGTTGTTGCACTTTGCGATGTCGGAATTAAGCTTTGCGTTTCCGAGGCGTACTCTCGTCAGGCATACAACTATGCGCTTTGGAACAAGCCCAAGGAGCTTGAATACTATCGCCTCGGGGCTGAGTTCGGTGACGCTGACTGCGAATATAATTACGCACTGTATCTGCTTAAATGCAACCCCAAATATTGGGATGAAAAAGCGAAAAACGAGCCGACACCGTTAGATAAAATATCACCCGCAGACCTTAATGCGGCGGCAAAGCTCCTGCTTGACGCTATTTCAAAGAGAAACCACGACGCCGCAAATACCATGCTTACCGTTTATGATTATCTTCCGCCAGAGCAAAAAGTCGCGGCATCCAAGATACTCTACGATTACGATATCAGGATTTTCAATAAGAGCTATTACGAGGTCGAAGGAGATTTTTGCTACAGGAAGAGCTTTGAGACGGGCGAAAGACAGCTCCAAAAATATATCGGTAAGGATAAGCACGTCGAGATTCCCGAGGGGGTTGTGGAAATTCTTGAAAATGCGTTTTCGCCTCATGCTCCCGTCGAGGAGATCGTTTGCCCGAAGAGCCTGAGAATGATAGGCATGAAAGCGTTTCTCGGTATGCGCTATCTGCGCTCGGTAAAGCTTCAGCGTGGCGTGCGTGATATTCAGCCGAACGCCTTTGAGGATTGCTGCAGCCTGGAGGAGATCAACATTCCCTCTACCGTTAAGCAGATATGGCAAAATGCGTTCAGCGGTTGCAAGTCGTTAAAGCAGATAGTTATTCCAAACGGTGTGGAGGGGCTGTACTACGGTGCTTTCCTTGGATGTACAAGTCTTGAAAAGGTAAGTCTGCCCGATAGCCTTAATGACGTAGACGGTGACGTATTCCTCGACTGCCCCAATTTGAAGCTTAACGAATACGGCGGCGTACTCTACGCGGCAAGCGAGAGCAATCCGTATTTATGGGCTTGCCGTATAAAGACTCCGGGCTCGAAGCTCGCGTATCACCCCGACGTTAAGTTTATCACGACCTTCGCGTCGATAGAGGAAGAGGAAAATTGTTATGACTCTGTTTCGGAGATAGAAATACCGAGCACGGTTTCGTACATAGCTTCCTGCTGCCTTGACTACCGCAACGTCAAAAAGCTCTCCCTGCCGCCCATGAAAAAGGTAAAAAGATGGTTTATATGCGGTCACTATTCCGAGATAATTTTCGCTGAGGGAACGGCGGAATTTGCGTTTGAGGCCATAAGCTACGTTGGAGACGGAAAGTGCGATATCTGGCTGCCCTCAACAGCTAAAAAGTTTGAAAAGGGTTGCATCAAAGGCCGCAATATCACGCTTCACGCGCCCGAGGGTGTGAAGATACCCAAAACAGCCTACGCAAGCCAGGCGGCGCAAAAGGCAACGAATACCGTTGTTTTCTATACGCCGGGCAGCATTACTCCCGGTGCAACCACCGCCGCCGAGACCGCAACCGAGCAGCCGCGCCCCAAGGTGCTTCTGCTTGATGACGGTACCGCTATCACAAGTGACGGTAAGACTCTCGGTAAAAACGGTGAGGTAATAGACGGGGGAAGCGGAACGCCCAAGTCCTCCGGCTCTGCCGCAGGTGCAAAATCCGGCTCGGCTTCGGGTACGTCCTCGCAGTCCAATCCCTTTGGAAATCTTAATCTTGATTTCGGTGCCTACGCACCGAAGCCCGAGGGGGCAAGCACAGGCAAGGCTACCGCTTCGAATAAAGGTACGTCGGGTACGGGTACAGCTTCTTCGGGCAAAGGCTCAAGGAGTGCTTCGGGCTCCCCGTCAAAGAGCGCGGGCAGCACGGCTGCGGCACCCAAGACCAAGACTGCACCGAAGCCCACGACCACGCCTAAGCCGAAGGTACAGGAGCAGCCGCCAATCGTCTCAGAGCCGCCCGCACCGCCTGAATTTGAAATAAAGAGCGGTGTGCTTGTCAGGTACGTAGGCAACGGCGGTTACGTTGAGATACCCAAGAACGTCCGCGAAATAGCCGATTATGCCTTTGACGGAAGATTTGACGTAACGGTAGTTAATATTCCCGAGGGCGTTAAAACGATTTCGGGTCACGCATTCTCAGGCTGTACCGGCATATATTACCTGAGACTTCCGCGAAGCCTTGTATCTATCGGGCACGAGGCATTCCTCGGATGTAAGAACGCAAGGTTTGAGGTATATAAGAAAACAGCCTATAACAAATCCGCATTCCGCGGCTGTCGGCTGTTTGCAGTTAAAAAGTATAAATAATTCGCACAGCAATATATCGCAAATCCCGTGGGGATTTATATCACCGTGGCAGTCTCAAATGCAAATTGAGACTGCCACGTTTATTCTATCTTATCCTAAAACCTTGCCGCTGAAATACTTCCAGAAAGCATCGTCCTCGGCAATTTCACCGCGGATTATAAGGTTTTCGAAAACACCGTTGCCCTCACCGCGAAGAGCTTCGCGCAGTACGAGGTTTTCGGCTTCCTCTCCGCGGAAACCGACCTTTGCATTCATAACGAGTGCGTTGAACGCGCCCTCCGCTTCAAAGCCTACGTGGGCTATTTTCTGCGGTGAGTACCAATATGAAACGCAGCTGTCGTAACGGTTATATCTTACGTTTTTCGTCATAAAGAAGCCAACGGAGAAATGATCGGAGTAGCAGGTATCGTACCAGTTATCTCCCGTTGCATCATAGAAGCCGTAGCTGTGCTCGTAATCGGTATAGTCGTTCGTGTAAAGGGGATGAATGTTCCTCATGATAGTACCCGAGCCGAGAAGCTTAACGCCTATCTGAACGTCTGCAATTCTCATGTTAGTCAGTGAATTATCGCTTCCCTCAATAAGAACTCCAACCGAGTCCTGCGCTCTGTTACCGACGATATTGACACCGAAAACGTCAGCATCCGAGGAGTTCCCGTTTGCACCGTGCTTGATGTGAATTCCTATTTTAGTATGCTTGATTGAAACGTCATGTATGGAAGTCTCTCTTCCACCGTCAATAGAAATGCCGTTTGCCTTGTAGTTACCGTCGATAATACCGCCTGCAAAGTAATAGTTGCTTCCTATGGTGCGGATGTTGTTCGCACGGTGCGTTTCACCGAGGCGTATCATTGCTTCATCGCTATCCCAATCGTCCGATGCCTTTAATACGGCATAAGCCGAGAGCGAGAGCGAAACGCTGAGCGTGGGCTCTGCGGGAGTCATAACGGGGTGCGAAAGCAGATAAGTACCGTCGGGAAAATAGATAGTGCGGTTGGGGTTTTCGTCAATCAGCTTTTGCAAGTCGTCGGCAACGCAGC
This sequence comes from uncultured Ruminococcus sp., assembly GCA_964617165.1. GTDB lineage: Bacteria > Bacillota > Clostridia > Oscillospirales > CAG-272 > UBA1740. The sequence goes on along the minus strand of CAZTWE010000040.1, from coordinate 4,551 downwards.
GTGAACCGTCGTTGGCAAGGTAATTTGCAGCATTGATTATCTGCTCTGTAAGAGGACATAAGGGTAACATAATATTCATCCTTTCTCGAAATCATCAAATTTAACGTTTATTCCGTTCAATTCAACGCCCTCATCGGCGCGTATCATTATGTATTTTACACCGTCTATTATTCTTGTTGAAACGAGCTCCTTGCCCTCAGGCGTTACCTTTACGGTGACGTTGGGTGTAGAGAGCTCAAATTTATTTGTGCTTACAATGTTCTTAGGTGAAAGCGGTGCATTGATGCCAAAGCTCTCGTCAAGCGCATCACCGAGTGCATTCACCTTTTCCTCACCGATTCCGCAGCCGCGAAGCACGCTCTCGACCGTTGCTCTCGTTATGGTAAGCTGTTCGGGATTTTTGGACTCCTTGTGTGCATCTACAAGCTCACCGAGCTCGCGGTGCACGGCACGCACAACGTCAAAGCTGCATTCGTCTGCAAGAGTATCGGCAAGAGCCTCGTTAAAGGTCGCACGCTGAAGCTTCGGCGGCATCGGTGCCTCCTTGCCGAACACCGCTTCGGTGAAATCGGTGTAGCTTTCCGAGGTGCTGCGCGTGTAATAGAGAGCGCCGTATATATTGGTGCGCCTGTCGTCAAACGCAGGGAACATAAATCCAACCTCGGCAGAGGTTAAGAGGCATGAAGCGCTCTCCGTGTGGAAAAGGCTGTCCGCCTCGCGGAACGTGAGTGCCTCGGGCGCATTCTTCACAGGGCATATCGCGCAGACTATATACGAAAATCTCTCCGAGGACTCAGCCGCCTCACCGTCATTACCTCTTGAAAATACGTCGTAAATATCGTTCGCCAGAAGAATGACGTACCCCGTGTCAAAATGCAGCGCATCAATAACGCGGCGGTAGAAGCTATTCAGTATATCGTTATCCTGCAAGCGGCACTCACGCAGCTGCATCAGCAGCTTATGCTCTTCGCTGTCCGTTACGTCTTTTGTGGAGAATTCAATATCGGTAAGATTTGTTCCGAGTGAGCCTGAAAGCGCTCGCTTCATAGCGGCAAGCAGCTTTTCGCTGACTACCGAATCCGAAAATTCAATGCTTTGGGATATGTTAGCAACTATCTCCTTGTTCGAGTTCACAAAGCAACCTACGATCTTTGGAATGTTGCTTTTCTCGGGGCGAAAACGCCTCTTAATTTCTCTTAATTCTTTCTCTGTCATAGTTATGCCGTCTCAAGCTCGTCCTCTTCCGCACTCTCGGAAAGAGTAACGGTTATTCCGCTTGCTTCATTCAAGTTGTTTGTCACTGTTATAACGTCACCTTCGGTTACGTCAAGCTTGCCGTCGGTAAGCTCGGCTACCTCACAGTTTACCGTAACGGTAACGTTCTCACCGCTTATCGCAAGAGTTGCTCCCATGCCGCGGTATACGTAGCTTATCGCCTCGCCTGCCTGATAGTTAAGGTAATTTTCTCCGATAAGGAGGGGGAGCGGATCGGTCTCGCTTGCCGCGTAGAGCGCAAGCTTGAATTCAACGGTGCTCCTCTCATCGGATGAGAGGGATGCGATCGCTATGGAAACCGTGTCGCCAACGCCGACTCTTATATAAGTACCCGATGCCCCCGACGTGTAAGCGGTTGCATTATACGTGTCGAGATTATAGAGCATTATATTGTTTGTCGGGGTAGGGGAAGTGAGCATAAGTATGCCCGCCTCATCTGCCGTCCACTTATAATAAACGGTTTTGTCCTTCGGGACCTCAATGCCGACAAGTTCATCAAGGGTGGCTGAGAGAGGATTATCCGAGGTGCCGGGTATATACTCATAGGCAATGCTGACGGTATTTCCCTCGTCACCCTCAACAGTTAACGTAAGCTGTGCAAAGGTGTCTGTAATATCCGTGACGGATGCAACGTCAATATCTATTCTGCCGCCGTCCGAAGTGTATTCGTTTCCGTTTACCGTGAGCTTTACGTTCTTACCGAAAACTACAAGAGTTGCCTCAGCACCCCTCATTGTAAAGTGGAGCTTGCCGCCTGTCTGCAGCGTGTAATCAGCGTATTCGTTTGTAACTACGTAAGGCTTATCGGAAGAGCCGTCAGGCGTGTTGTCAACAACGGTTATTTCAGCGTTATTCTCACTATTGTTTACATTTACCTCGGTTATTCCCGCAATAAAGTTTTCAGGCAATCCGTCGGTTATCATTACAGTGTAGCTACCTCCGACAATGGAAACGGTTATCTTACCGTCAGCTCCCGTGGCCTTTGACTCAACGGTAACGCCCGACTTCATTATTTCAACGACAGCTCCCTGCATAGGCTCGCCCGCCTCGTCAACTACCGTTACGGTAAAGTCGATCATTCCGTCCTCGGCAACGTAGTCCTCGCCGCACACGTCGCACAGCTCGTCACCGTCCGTATCAAAGTGCATCTCGCACTCATCGTCCTCCGAGCCGTCGGTGCCGGGAGTTTCGTTATTTTCGTCATTTTCGTTGCCCTCATTGCCGCCCTCATCGGTGTTGCATGCCGTAAGGCACATACCGATACTGAGCACAAGCATAAGTGCAAACAGACACATAAGTATTTTTTTCATATCCAGCTCCTTATAGCTTTAATGTTTTTTCTATTGTAACATAAAATAATGCCCATTGCAAGTACCGCGGAGCAATTTTTAATGGGAAGCGAGAGCCGAACGAAATACCCGCTACTCTCATATACTGCCTTTGGCTATCAAAACAGCAAAGGAGAATTTGATGAACCCATTTGAAGAACGCCCGATAGATATAGAGAGTGCATTACAGAATTGGGAGCAGATGTATCCCACGTCGTACAACAAAAAATGCACTGATCCTTATACCAAGGCAAGGATAATACTTATGAACGGCACGGAGTTTGAGGCAAATTGGTTTTCACATCAGTTCGCGCGCCATACCGACGATAACGACCTGCGCCGCGAGCTTGCCTTGACACGCGCAACGGAAAAACAGCAGCAATTAAAGCTTTCATTACTCAAGCCCCCGAACGAGGATATTCTTGAGCAAACCATAGGCTATGAGCAGCTTGCCGTTGATCTCACTGCGGAGCTTGCACGGCGCGAGAGCGACTGTAACGTGAAGCGCGCACTTGATTTTGCACTGCTTGAGGACTTTGATCACCTTTACAGATATGCAAACCTGCTCAATATGGAGCAAGGCGTGTATGCGGAACGCCTTGTCGGCAGATATACCGAGATCATGCCGGGCAGACCTACGATAGCGCACCACCGCTATCCCAAGGACAACGTAAGGCGATGCATCGATGCAAAAAACAGCGACGTGCAGACAGTATTGAATACAATGATAATAACAGCCGCAGAGCAGCAAACGATGAATTATTACATGAACGTTACGCCCTTCGCCTGCACCGCTACCGCACGCAAGCTATATCAGGAGATAGCCCTCGTTGAGGAGGAGCACGTTACGCACTACGAAGCCCTTATGGATCCGAATGCGACCTGGCTTGAAATGCTCCTTTGGCATGAATACTGTGAATGTTATCTGTATTGGTCATGCTATATGACGGAGGTCGATATGTACGTAAAGCAGCTGTGGCAGGATCATCTGTTGACGGAAATATCGCATTTGCACCGTGCGGCAGACCTGCTCAAGAAGTACGAGCAAAAGGAGTGGTGCGAGGTAATAAAATGCGGAGAATTCCCGGCACCCATATCGCTGCATGAAAACATCGACTACGTGCGCAGAATACTGAATGATACCGTGCAGTACACCACGGGCAAGGATGATTCCTACGTAAGAGTAGAGGAGCTGCCGAAAAACGCAGACTTCTTCCGCTACCAGGAGCGAATACAGCCAACCGTTGAAATGACTCCATCGCATGACGTTATCGAAAAATACATCTCGGTATTCCGCCATGACTATCGCTACGAGGTGGCTCCCAACCCACACGAGCAGCTCCGCTGCCGCACCAAGGATAATACCTCTGTCGGCAGATTGCCGGGAGCAGCCTCATCGGGAGAATTCAAATGCAATTGACAAAAGAGCACCGAAATGCTTACTGATATTCCGTAATTTTTCGCATCCCTGCCGATTGTTGCGTGGGACTATTTGCATTTTTCCCCCTTTGTGCTATACTTTTCCTGTCGGGTTTAAACGATTGGAGAGCATCACCGTTCCCGACGGTGTCACGAGCATTGGCTCGTGCGCCTTTTTCGATTGCACCGCCCTGACGAGTGTGGTAATACCCAAAAGTGTGAAAAGCATAGATGCTACTCTGTTTCAGGTTGCAGCAGCCTGACTAGCATATATTACAGCGGTACGGCTGACACGTGGAGTCAGATACGCATGGGTGAGAATAACGGTATCCTGACGGATACTACCCGTTACTACTACTCGGAGGCACAGTCCACGGCAGACGGTAATTATTGGCACTACGACGAGAACGGCGATATCGCCGTTTGGTAATGCGGAGTGGGAACAAAATAAAAGCCCGATTTCAGCGCAAAAACGAGAGGCTGTCTCATTAAGAATTTATGAAAATCAGAGAAAAAATGAGAAAAAATG
>CAZTWE010000039.1:0-20619 GCA_964617165.1 uncultured Ruminococcus sp. | reverse complement strand
ATATATTCACTTTCGTGAAATATGTTCACGAAAGATGAACTCGATATGCTTTCGCTTCGCTCAAGCTCGATCTATTGTCGCTCCGCGCCAATTCGATATGAGATAAATCCCTCACGCTTTGACATATCTCGCTTTGGCGGGGTATGCGAAAGAATATCGAGTGCGTCAGCACATATCGAACGCCATAGGCGTATATCGAAAATCCCACAAGGGATTTATCTAGATTGGCTGTCTCAATTTGCATTTGAGGCAGCCAACGCAACATAAAAAAGGTGTGGAGGGCAGCAGGTTGCCTATTCCACACCTTATAATTTTGATAGAAGATAGAAAATTACTTAATCTCAACTTCTGCGCCAGCAGCCTTAAGCTGTTCAGCGATCTTCTCAGCATCTTCCTTGGAAACTGCTTCCTTGATGGTCTTAGGAGCTGCCTCAACGAGGTCCTTAGCATCCTTAAGGCCAAGACCGGTGATCTCACGAGCAACCTTGATAACTGCGAGCTTGTTAGCGCCTGCACCCTTAAGTACAACGTCAAACTCGGTCTTCTCCTCAACGGGAGCTGCTGCTGCTGCGCCTGCTACGGGAGCTGCTGCTACGGGAGCTGCGGATACGCCGAACTCCTCCTCAAGTGCCTTAACGAGGTCAGCGAGCTCAAGAATAGTAAGTCCTTTTACGATCTCAAGGATCTGGGTTGTCTTTTCATTCATTTTAGATTCCTCCAATTATTAAACAAAATTTATACAATTTAATAGCTTATGCAGAAATTAAGCCTCTGCGGGAGCTTCGGCACCGTCGCCGTTTTCCTTGTCGATCTTCGCCTGAATAACGTATGCAAGTCCGTAAAGAGAGGACATAAGGCTGCCCATCATCTTTGCAACGAGAACTTCCTTGGAAGGAGTTGCTGCAAGGGACTCAACACCGGCAAGATCAAGGATACCGCCATCTACAAAACCTGCCTTGATCTCAAAGCAAGCGATCTTATCTGCAAATTCTTTCATGATCTTTGCAGGAGCGATGGGATCATCCTGGCTGATTGCAATAGCAGTCATTCCACTAAGGTACTGCTTCATGTCACCGTAGCCTGCGAGATCGCATGCCTTACCGGTGAGCGTGTTCTTCATTACAGTGTACTCAACGCCTGCCTTACGGAGCGCGTTACGGAGCTCTGTATCTTCTGCTACCTTAATGCCTTCGTATTTCACAAGCACGCCCGAAGCTGCTGTTTTGAGCTTTGCGGCAAGTGATTCTACGACTTGTTTCTTTTCTTCAAGAATCTTGTTGCTTGGCATTATTCTACCTCCATTCAAATTAAACAAAAAATCCTTTCCGACAAAAGCGCATAACGCTATTCCGAGAAAGGACAAACACAAAAATATTTCAATATTCAAGTTTGTTCACCTCGGCAGGAAAGCGAATGCTTTTACCGGAACCTGCTGTCTTAGGATACCTGTAGTATTATACTACAAATCACGTCGTTTGTCAAGGGGTTAGAAAAATATTTTTAAAAAAATTTCCGGGAAATATTTTTGAAAAAATTTTGTGGTTTTTTATACTGTATTATAGCATGGGCGGCACGCTTTATCACGTACCGCCCGAATCGTTTTTGCGAAAATAAGTTATCTTTGTTAACCGAAGACTTACCACTTTGTGGGTACACCGTCAACGTAGTGCCAGAAATTACCCTTAGTAGTGGGTTCGCTCTCGGAATAGCAATACAGCTCTGCCTCGCGGATAACCTTATTGTCACCGATGACGAACATGCCGCTCTCGTTCAGGTCCACGCCCTTCCAATCGGCAAGAGTACCCATATAATATATAGAAGTAAGCTTCTCACAGCCATAGCAAGCATCGGTGTAGATATCCTCAACGCCCGAGCCTATAACCAAAGCTTCAAGGTCGGAGCAGCTCGAAAATGCACCGTAGCCTATCGCAACGACTGCATCGGGTATTATCATAAGCTGCATACCTGCCGTTTTTGAAAATGCGATCTGACCTATGTACACAACGCTTCCGTCACTTGGGATAACGCTCGTTTTACAGCCGCGCAAAAGCAGCTTCTGCTCGGTATAGATAAGGCAGTTGTCCTCCGAATGATACGCAGTGTTTTCCGCATCGACCGTAATGCTTGTCAGAGAGCCGACAGCACCGAACGATGTGTAATCTATTGCCGTAACGCCCTTACCTATATGCAAGGATGGAACGGAGCTACAGCCGTAGAATGCACGGTAATATATTGTCTTAACACTGTCGGGAATAATTATCGGTGTGGCAAGAGAGGTACACATGGAGAACGCCTCATCCGGCACGTAAAGGAGCTTTTCGCTTATAGTCAGCGACTGTATATCGGTTTCAGAAAAGGCGCGCGGAAGCATTATTTTTGTATCCGCATGCATCGTAACGCTCTTCACTGTATCATCAGCTCTGCCTATAAGAACAAGGTACTTATCCACGCTGTTTCCAAGGTACAGAAGCCCCTCGTAGGTGTTATAGGTGAGGGAGGTGCAATCGTCAAACGCGGAAATTTCTATAAGCTCAATGGCAGACGGAATTTCAAGACTTGTAAGAGCCTTACAGCCGCAGAATGCAGATTCACCTATCTTTGTTACCGCATTGGGAACGTTCAATTTCGAAAGAGACGTACAACCGTAGAACGCAGATGCGCCTATCGACGTTACAGAATCGGGAATTTCCAATTCCGAAAGAGACGCACATTCCGCAAACGTAAAGTTATCTATGATCGTGATACCGTCGGGAATATTGACAGTCACAAGTGCGGTGCAGATATCGAACGCACCTTTTCCAATCTTCACGATACTGTCAGGCAGGCGTATCTCGGTGATGTCGGACTCAAACGCGAAGGCATAATCGCTTATCTGTATAACGGGAAGTCCAAGGTACGTATCGGGAACAATTATCACGTCACGCTCGCACGTGCCTATTCCTGAAACGGTATAGGCTTCACTGCCCGATATCAAGCTGAATTTGAGAGTTGCCGAGTAATAATCTACTCCGCAAAGCTCACACGCATCCGCACCGTCGGGAACGGAATGTACCTCGGAATATTTTCCGCCCTCACCACCGCAGACGGTGCAATTTCCGAGCTTTACGCAGGTTGCACCGGCATAGTCGTGAGGAAGATATTCTCCGCCCTCGCCTCCGCACGTTTCGCAGATTCCGAGAGCAGTGCAGGTCGCGCCCTCATAGCTGTGAGAAAGATATTCTCCGCCCTCGCCTCCGCACATTGTGCAGCTTCCAAGCTTAACGCAGGTCGCACCTACGTATTCGTGTGAAAGATATCTGCCGCCCTCACCGCCGCAGCGTGTACAAACACCGAGCACGGAGCAGGTCGCGCCCTCATAGTTGTGGGAAAGAAGCTCACCGCCGCTCTCACCGCAAACGGTACAGGTCGCAAGAATTGTGCAGGTAGCTCCCTTGTAGTTGTGAGAGAGAAGCTCACCACCGCTCTCACCGCAATCCACACAGGTGCCAAGCTCCGTACAGGTGGCTCCCGTGTAAACGTGTTTAAGCTTATCCATATATTCGGCACCGCATACCGTGCAGAAGCCTGCCTCGGTACAGGTTGCCACCCCGCCGCTGTGTGCCGCACGCGATTCTACCTCGGTACAGCCCTCTCTTGTGCATCTGTAGGCGTGAGTGGTCTTATCGGGAACGTAACCGTAGGTGTGCCCGAGCGGCTCACCGTATTCCTTGCCGCAGATCTCGCAAATGCTGCTACTCTCGCAGCTCTCACCGCCTACGTGCTCATGTGAGCAAGCGACGAGCGTTGCCATTGCCAATAAGAGCATTATCATAAATACTGCCTTTTTCATAACATACCTCCGTTATAATATTTAATGAAGCTGTCGGAAAACGGCAGTTTCAGTATGAAGTCTTGTTTTTTAAGATCCTATACACAGAGCGATAGGACTCAAGGCGCGAGGGTGATAGCTTACCCTCGGCTGCGGCACGCGCTACGGCGCACTCGGCAATTCCCTCTCCGACGTGCGAGCAATCCGAATACGTGCATCCGTTTGCAAACGCGAGAATATCGGGAAAGGTCTCGGGAAGATCGTCAAGCGAGAAAAAATCAAACCTTGCAAAGTCCACAAGCGAAAAGCCTGGAGTATCGGCAAGATAGCCGTGAGTGGTGTCCTCATTTATTTCAAACAGCTCAACGTGGCGCGTGGTATGCCTGCCGCGCTCTATTTTATGCGATATTTCCGAGGTCACAAGGGAAAGCTTTGGAAAAAGCGCGTTCATAAGCGTTGACTTTCCAACGCCCGATGCGCCCGCAAAGGCAGCAGTCTGCCCCATCGTTACCTGCTCGGTAATGTATAGGGAAAGCTCGGGGAGCCCCTCACCACTCTCGGCAGAGGTCACAAACGTCCGAATTCCCGCCCTATCGTATATCTCTTTGTACTCCTCGGCACACTTTGCACAAAGGTCCTGCTTCGTAATGATAATTACAGGCGTTATTTTATTATGTATCGCTATTGCAATCAGCTTATCAACGACCTCTATCACGGGAGACGGCTTCTTTGCCGCAAACACTATAAACAGGTGGTCGAGATTTGCCATAGGCGGGCGTATGAGAGCGTTTTTGCGCTCGGATATCTCGGATATAACTATACCGTCGGGCGTCGTATCATCCACAGTGATGCGCACGTTATCACCGACAAGTATCTTTTCCTCGTCCTTATGCAGCGAGCCCTTGGCATGGCAGGTGTATATGCAAGCCTCCCCGTCACTCTCTTCGACTCTCACCGAAAAAAGACCGCCGAGTCCCTTTATTACCTTTCCGTATTTTTCCTTAATCAAAATCTATCCTCTTTTTCAAGATTTATTTTCTCCTCTTGTACGACGAAGCTGACCGCACGCGGCATTTACGTCCGCACCGAGACGGCGGCGAAGCGTTGCAACTATGCCGAACTCGGAGAGCTTATCGGAAAACGCCTTTATGCTTTCCTCGCTTCCGCGACGAAATCCCGTCTCACTGACCTCGTTTACACGGATAAGATTTACGTGTATCGGAGCTCCGCTCCCGCGAAAAGCACTCCGCAAAAGCTCTCCAAGCTCTGCCGCATCCTCCACCGTGTCGTTTTTTCCCGATATAAGGGTGTATTCAAACGATATTCTTCTGCCTGTTTTCTTATAGTATGCAAGACAGGCTGAAAGCAGCTCGTCTATTCCCCACTTTTTGTTGACGGGCATTATCTCGGTACGCTTTTCGTCATTTGCGGCATGAAGCGATATCGAGAGGGTTATGGGGAACTCCTCCTCGGCAAGCGCGAGTATGCGCGGAGCTATACCGCACGTTGAGAGCGATATATGGCGATATCCTATATTCAAGCCTCCCTCGGCATTGACAAGCTTTAAGAAGCGTATAACGTTGTCGTAATTATCAAGCGGCTCTCCTATTCCCATCATAACAATATTGGATATCCGCTCACCGCAATCGCGCTCTGCGGCAACGATCTGCCCGAGCAGCTCCGAGGGCAAGAGATCTCTTTCTCTGCCACCGATGGTTGAGGCGCAGAACTTACAGCCCATCCGACAGCCTACCTGGCTTGATATGCAAAGCGTATTGCCGTGCTTATAGCGCATGAGAACGCTTTCGATGCACGCACCGTCGTAAAGGCGGAAGAGGTACTTCACCGTTCCGTCTATTTTTGAGACAAGCTTCGTCTCAACGCGCGGAAGCGTATCGAGGCAAACGTCCGAAAGCTTTTCCCTTAGTGCCTTTGAAAGATTTGTCATTTCCGAAAACGGCACACCGCGCGAGAGCCAGGAAAAGACCTGCCCTGCACGGAACTTAGGCTCGCCTATCGATTTAAAGTATTCGACAAGCTCAGGGAGGGTCATTGAGGCGATGTCGCATTTTCCGTTAATTATCATCTGTTTTCCTCGGTTTGTATTTTTCTCAGCTTGGCAACGTAGAAGCCGTCCGTTCCGTGAACGTGAGGCAAAAGCGTAAGCTTGCCGCACGGAGCGTAGAGCTCTCCTACCTCAAAGCCCTCGTATGCGAAGTCGGGATGGGCGGCAACGAAGGCATCGGTAACTCCCTCGTTTTCCGCCGGGTTGAGCGTACAGGTGGAATAAACCAGAACGCCCCCCGCCTTCAGGTATTTTGCACTTGCTGAAAGTATTTTTTCCTGTATCGGCACAAGCTCGGTAATATCGGATATATCCTTATATCGCAAATCAGGCTTTTTACGGAAAACTCCAAGCCCCGAGCAGGGTACGTCGCATATGACGCGGTCTGCTTTTCCTATAAGCTCCTCGATGGGCTCTGTTGCATCATGTGCGGCTATTTTCATAATATCGGCAATCCCAAGTCTTTCGGCACTGTCCGAAATCAGCGAGAGCTTACTCTCATGTAGGTCAAAGGAATATACCTTTCCGCGCTCCCCCACCGCTATAGCCGCGGCAAGACTCTTGCCGCCCGGGGCGGCGCACACGTCCACCACAACGTCACCCACACTCGGTGCGGAGGCGAAGTGAGCTATGCGCGACGACTCATCCTGAACGAAAAAGTCACCCGAAGCATAGCCTGCAAGCGAGCGCGGCGGATAGCTTGCATCAAGCTCGATACCGTTTTTCGTATATTTAGTCGGTACAGCACCTATTCCGCACTCGGCAAAGCGCGATATCAGCTCCTCGCGCGACGTTCTTCTTTCGTTTACGGTAATGGAAAGCGGTGCCGACTCGGAATAGGAAGATAACAGCCGCTCGCACTGCTCCTCTCCGAAAACGGATATGAAGAATTTTACCGTCCCTTGCGGTACGGAATAGCGTATACTGAGATATCTTGCGGGATTTTTAGCCCGATCGGGGTATGGAAGCTTGCCCCGTTCCTTTACCGCGCGGCGAAGCACAGCATTGACAAATGCAGCCTCACCCCCATGGCGTGCGAGCTTTACCGTTTCGTTCACGGCTGCAAAATCGGGTATACTGTCGATATCTATTATCTGACATAGCCCTATACGCAAAAGATTTCTTATGTATGGGTCAAGCTCGCGCGCTGGGCGCGAAGCAAAGACCGATATAAAATGATCGTACGAAAGCTTATGCTCGACTGCGGTATACAAGAGCGCTGTAAGCTGCGCACGCTGCTCTCTGCTGAAGCCGTCAAGCTCATGCGAGGATAAGAGAAGATTTACGTACCTGCCCTCGCTCTCATAGCTTTGCAAAAGCTTTACCGCTGTTTTTCTTACGTTTACCATTGTCAAGCGTCACCTATCGTTTCGTCTGCCGAATATAAGTAGCAAGCGAAATAGCTGCACCGCTGACGTGAACGTTGCCGCAACGTAAGTCATTGCCGCAGCGAAAAGCACAGCCCGTGCCGCCGAAAGCTCCTCATCGGTATAAAGCCCCGATGATCTCAGCGCACTCATAGCACGCCCTGAGGCATTAAACTCACAGGGCAGATTTACAAGCTGAAAAACGGTAGTCACGGCAAAAAGCCCGATACCGAAAAGAAGCACGTAATAGCCAAATGAGGTCTCAGCGGCAAATGCCGTTATAACTATGCCGAGCATTATAAACACCCACGACATCTTTGATGAAAAGCTTGCTACGGGTACAAGGAACGAACGCAGCCTTATAGGGAAATATCCCTTTGAATGCTGTACGGCATGCCCTGCCTCGTGCGCGGCAACGCCTATCGCTGCGGCAGAGGACGAGGCAAAGGTGCTGTCCGACAGTGCGAGCACCTTGTTCCTTGGGTCGAAGTGGTCGGTAAGATTGCCGCCGACTCTGCCTATGCTGACGTCATGAACGCCCTCGGAGAGCAGTATCATCCTCGCTACGTCCATCGCGTTTTTCCCTGCGTGCGTCGGCACTGAGGAATACTTTCTGAACGTGGATGACACCTTGAATTGCGCCCATGCCGAGAATAATATTGCAATAATGAAAAGTGGGTATAAAAGAAGATCCCAATTCATATAAGCTTATCTCCAACGAATATTTTTCTGCCCCGTACAAAGTCTCCCGCGCTCATTTTGCCCTTGCCCTCGGGAATAACTCCACGCACGGTGAGAGCACCCTCACCGCAGGCTACGACAAACGAGCCATCACCGACACCGTCCGTGCTGAGTACCTCGCCCGCCTCGCCCACACCGTCAGTAGGGGTAGCGTTAAATATTTTGAGCATTTTGCCGCCAAGATATGCAAACGCACCGGGAATAGGCGTTACACCGCGTATCAGGCAATCAAGCTCACGCGCACTTTTTGTAAAGTCTATTTTACATTCGCTCTTCTCTATCTTCGCCGCGTAGGTAGCGAGCGCATCGTCCTGCGGCACGGGATCTACCATTCCCGCAAACACGTTATATATAGTATCCGAAAGCAGATCCGCACCTATATCCGCAGAGCGGTCATGGATATCCTCAAAGGTATCCGTCGGGTGTATCGGGAAGATCGCACGCGAGATAACGTCTCCCGTATCAAGCCCCTCCGCCATGTACATGACGGTAACTCCCGTTTCCCGCTCACCGTTGATTATCGCCCTTTGCATGGGGGCGGCGCCGCGGTATTTGGGCAACAGAGACACGTGCATATTTATGCATCCGAATTTCGGGCAGGAAAGCACCGAGGGCGGCAGTATCTTGCCGTACGCCACAACTACTATAAGGTCGGGTGCAAGCTCCCGAAGCAACTCGGCAAACGCCTCGTCACGCAGGGTTTTCGGCTCATAGGTCGGTATGCCGTGTCGCATTGCCATTTCCTTTGTGGGCGTGGGAGTTTTGACCTTTCCCCTGCCGCGCACCTTATCCTCGCCCGTGATAACCGCCACTATATTATGATCGTTTACTATCAGGCGGCGAAGCACGGTTGCGGCTATATCGGGAGTTCCCATATAAACTATCCTCATCGGCTCTCTTACCTTTGGTACGTCACGCTCAGCCATCGAATTCCTCCGTTTGAATATCCGTATAAAGCTTTCCGTCAAGATGATCGCACTCATGGCAGATCGCTCTTGCAAGAAGCTCACGTCCCACTAATTCATATTCCTCACCGTGGCGGTTCATCGCACGCACGGTGACAGCCATCGGGCGCTTTACCGTTCCGTATTTTCCCGGATTGGAAAGGCAGCCCTCGTTGCCTACCTGCTCACCGCTGTAGGCTATTATTTTCGGGTTGATAAGCTCGTATACCTTTCCCTCTTCAACCTCAATTACCGCGATACGGCGAAGCACGCCTACCTGCGGTGCGGCAAGGCCTACACCGTTCTCCTGCCTCATGGTCTGTATCATATCGTCAAGAAGAGTTATTATTCTCGGTGTTATCTCATCTACGGGGCGGCACACGCGGCGCAACGCCTCATCACCGAATTTTACTATTTTAAGGTTTGCCATATTATTTCCTCCTTTTTCTCAGGTCTATACCGTTACCGGATTCAGATCTATGGAAACGGCAATATTCTTCATGCTGCCCGAAAGCTCGGAGAGCAGCCTTGAGAATATCTCTCTTGTCTGCCTGTTCAATTTACATTTAACTACCGTTCTCATACGGTATTTTTCGTTCACTCTGTACACGCTCGCCTCAAACGGCCCGAAAACTATGAAAGGAAGCTCGCCGTCTGTTGCCCTGAGCTTTTCAATCAACGCGTCGGAGATAGCCTTTGCGGCTACCATTACCTCGCGCTCATCCTCTCCTGTGACGGTGAGCGTGGCAATATCGCAGAAGGGCGGATACATCAGCTCACGCCTGAGCTGTATCTCTCCCTCGTAGAATTTTTCATAGTCCTGCAAGCAGGCAAGCCTTATTACCTCGTTTTTCGGTGCAAAGGTCTGTATCACCGCAACACCGCCTGCGATAGCTCTGCCCGCTCTGCCTATTACCTGAGTAAGAAGCGAGAAGGTGCGCTCTGCAGCGCGGAAGTCGCTGACAAAGAGCGAGGTATCCGCAAGAAGCACTCCGACAAGAGTGACGCGCGGAAAATCATGCCCCTTTGCAACCATCTGGGTACCGAGGAGCATATCCGCCTTTCCGCCTCGGAAATCTTCAAGCATCCTGTCATAGGCAAGCTTGCCTGAGGCAGTATCGGCATCCATTCTCATTATCGGCATATCGGGCAGGTACTGAGAGAGCTCCGCCTCTACCTTTTGCGTGCCGAAACCGAGGAAGGACAGCTGATCCGACCCACAGCTCTCGCACACACGCGGCGGCGGTGCGGTATATCCGCAAAGGTGGCATAAGAGCTTACCGGGTTTACCCATGTGATACGTCAGTGAGACCGAGCACCTAGGACAGGTAACAACGTCTCCGCAGCCCTTGCAGCTTATCTGGCTGTTATAGCCCCTGCGGTTAAGGAACAGTATCGCCTGCTCTTCCCTCTCCTTAACGCCCGCAAGAGATTTCAGAAGTCTTTCGCTTATCGGTGAGGTGTTACCGAGGCGAAGCTCCTCTCTCATGTCAACGATTATGGCATCGGGCAGCTTTACGCCGCCGTATCTTTCTTTCAGAGTTACGAGAGTATATATTCCGCGCTCTGCCTTGTAATAGCTCTCAAGCGACGGTGTCGCGGATGCGAGAAGCAGCAGTGCGCCCTCTCTTCCGCATATATACGAAGCAACGTCACGCGCGTGATACTTAGGATCGGACTCCGACTTATAGGTGTGCTCATGCTCCTCGTCAATAACTATCATACCGATGTTTTCAAGCGGAGCGAATATTGCCGAGCGCGTTCCTATGACCAGGTCTACGTCACCTCGCCGGATACGCCTGAATGCATCCATTCTCTCTCCTGCGGAGAGTGAGGAATGTATCACCGCAACGCGCTCACCGTACCGCTTGCAGAAAATCCCGACAGTCTGAGGGGTGAGCGCAATTTCGGGCACCAGCATAATAACGCTCTTACCGTCGGCAAGGCACCTGTCCATTGCTTTCATTATTATCTTGGTTTTTCCGCTTCCCGTGACTCCGTGCAAGAGCGCACAGCGGGCACGGCTATCCGAATAAAGCTCGGATATCTTTGCGTACGCTTCACTTTGCGCACGCGAGAGCACGATGGGCGTTGTATCGCGAGCTGTCGAATATGCCGCATAAGGGTTTCTTATCTGTTCATGCTCGGATATTTTAATAATGCCCTTTGCCGCCAGCGCGGAAACGTTTGCGGCACTTACGTTCGGCAGCGCACGTACAAGCTCGTAATCGGCATCACCGATATCCCTGAGATATCTGAGAACGACTCTCTGCCCCTCGCTCCTGATGCCCCCTCTGCCCGTGGCGGTGAGCAGCCTGTCGACCTCCTCAGCCGCTGTAGCGAGGCTAACGTGCCGCTTATGGCTTACGTTGAGCTTATCGTTAAGCGCGCCCGGCGGCAGTATGCATCTTACCGCCTCGCCGAAGGTCGAGAGTGTGTGCTCTTTTAAAAAAAGGCAAAGCCCGCACATTTGCTCGGTCAGGCGGATTCGCCCATCCAGTGACGAATGCACAGGCTTAACGTTTATACCGTCCACGGTATCCTTCAGCTTCGTGATGATACCGAGACGCAGCTTATCTGCCCTTCCGAAAGGAACCTTTACTATGGCTCCGACTGCCGCCTCCGAGCCACATTCATAGTCAAAGGGGCGATCCAAATGATACGGTACGTCGAGTAAATAAACCTCGCAAAACATCGTATCGCGGCTCTGAATTATTCGCCGGGGTGGAGCATCTTGAATCTGCCCGATTCAAGCTTTGCTATCGCGATCTTTACAGGCTTCTGATCCTTGAATTCGGGATCAAGCAGTGATGTGAGGGGCTTCTCCGTCTCTCTGTTGTCGATCATCTTCTGAGCCTTTGCTCTCATCTCAACGTACTCGTCGGTAACGATCCTTGCACACTTTGCAACGCCTACTACAAGCTCGTAGCGGTTGAACTCTCCGTGTGTCAGCTGTTTGATGGTGGGGTAAATCATTTTCTTGTATCTCCGTTTCAGTTATTTTTCATGCTTTCATCGTGCAAGAGCGATAAGTGCCGAAGGCACCGAAAATCAAGTCTTCGGGTCGTGCTCGGAATTTGCTCCCGCCGTGGGGTCATATCTGCTCTGTGTCCTCGTCCCCTGTCTCTTCGTCCTGCCCATCATCCGCAGCGGTGTCGCTGGCAAGGCGGTTGATTATCGTTTCAGCCTGTATTGCCGAGAGCACAACGTGCTCGGAATCGGTTATTATAACAGATCTCGTTCTTCTTCCGCAGGAAACGTCTATAACGCGGTTTTCCTCCTTGGCATCCTGCACAAGGCGTTTTATGGGGGCGGACTCAGGGCTTGCTATCGCAACTATCCTGCTTGCGGAAACCATGTTTCCAAAGCCTATGTTAATGAATTTCAAGGTCATATCCTCCCTTTATTCGATATTTTGAACCTGCTCGCGTATCTTCTCTATCTCGCCTTTCATATCGACGACTATACGCGCGATGCCCGCGTTGTTTGCCTTTGAGCCTATGGTATTGGTCTCTCGGTTAAGCTCCTGGATAAGGAAATCAAGCTTCCTGCCCGACGGCTCGGGGAGTCCGACTATCTCATAAAACGCACCGAAGTGCGAGCCGAGACGTACAAGCTCCTCGTCTATCGCTATCTTATCAGCCCATACCGCACACTCGGTAAGCAGGCGGTTTTCATCTATCGCTATGCTGTTATCGTCAAGTATTTTGCGTATCCGCTCTTCAAGCTTATCGCGATAGCCGACGGTATCGGAGAGGGATATTTTTTCCACCTTGGCGCAAAGCTCTCTGATATGCTCAAGCTTTGCGGTGATATCCGCTGCTATACGCTCTCCCTCAGCCTCGCGCATCTCGCTGTGGCTCGCCAGCGCACGGTCAAGCACGGAAGCCAGCTCCTCCCACTCGCCC
Organism: uncultured Ruminococcus sp.; assembly: GCA_964617165.1. Lineage (GTDB taxonomy): Bacteria > Bacillota > Clostridia > Oscillospirales > CAG-272 > UBA1740. The sequence goes on along the minus strand of CAZTWE010000039.1, from coordinate 7,786 downwards.
TCGGCATCCGCTTCGGGCTTCTCGTAGGTAAACAGCTCGGAATTTCTCGCAACCGTCATAACGCTTATATCGTCGGGAAGCGAAAACTCATCGCGAAGTGCAAAGAGTGCCTCGATATACTTCGCGGCAAGGGCACGGTCAAGCTTTACCTCACCTACCTCCGAGCCGTGGTTATCCACCGCTACGAAAACGTCTACCTTTCCTCGCGAGATGCCGTACTTTTGCACACGCGCCTTTATCTTCTCTTCGAGGTACAAAAGGCTTCGCGGAAGCTTCACGGTACAGTCGAAAAATCTTGAATTGACGCTCTTTATCTCAACGGTTATGTCTCTGTTCTCACCGGTGAGCTTTGCTCTGCCAAAGGCAGTCATGCTTTTAACCATTTTCACCTCCGCCCGAATCCTCTCGGGGCTTCCTCTTTTTAGTGCGGCTGAGCCGCCTTATCTCGGCCATAAAGGAGTCTATATCCGTAAACTCGCGGTACACGCTTGCAAATCTTATGTAGGAGACAATGTCTATCTCACGCAACCGTGCAAGCACCATTTCGCCTATATCCGCACTTGCGATCTCCGTGGCAATGGAGTTCTGAAGCTCGCTCTCAACGTCGGCAGCCACCGCCTCGGGATCAACAGGCCTCTTCTGACATGCTCGCTCGATACCGAGCATCAGCTTATGCTTATCGAAGAACTCCTTTTCCCCACCGCGCTTGATAACCGTGATAGGTACTGTATCTATTACCTCGTAAGTGGTAAACCGCTTACCGCAGGCAGGGCACTCTCGGCGCCTCTTGATGCTGTTGCTCTCCTGCGAGGGTCTGGAATCAAGCACCCTCGAATCGGCACAGCCGCATACGGGACATTTCATAAAAATACACTATTCGCCTTTCGCAAAACTGTATAATAAATTAAATTTATAAATACGCGGATTATTATATCACATTTTAACCGAAAAGTAAAGAGATTTGGAAATTTTTTTAAAATTTCGCGCGTGAGTGCGAGAAAAACTTTGCGAGCTGCCGATAAAAAGAGCCTGACGGGCTTTGTATCCGTAAGGCTCTCATTATTTTCAGCCTAAGCTACCGTTGAATTTCTCTATCGGGCGAAGCTATCAGTACATTGTATCGACCGACAGCTTAACGTAGCCTACCGAGAGGAAATCCCGCGCGTAAACGTCGTAATCGTAGGAATAGCTCGCGCGCTTGACAAAGAAGTAGTCCGAAAGCTCGGAATACCACACCTCATTGTAGTTCGAAAACGTTGGTGTTTGCAGAGCGAGCTCGGAGCTTTTCGCCCTAAGGTACTCGTCCTCGCTTATTTTCTCAACAAAGAAGTTCTTGCGCGGCTCGCATGACCCGTCGTGATAGTGTTCCTTCTCGCCGTATTGAAAAAGTCGGCACGCATCCTCATAGACGTAAAGTGTAGACGACTCGGAATAAGAGCCTTGGCTCACCTCGGTAACGAGAAACGAGCGTAAGATCTCAGCGCATCTTTCGGCGTCACACTCGGTGTTTGCAAAAAATTTTCTGAGGGCGATAAGCTCATCGGCTTTCGTATCCTCACTCCATCCAAAATAACCCATTACATTTCTCCTGATTGTCGTATTTTGTAAACGTTGGTGTACATTTTTCTGATATTTTATCGCGTTTACTGTTTGTCGGACGCAGCTCCTTTTCTGAACAAGCCGAGGAACCGATTTCCGAGGCGGTCAAGCGCGGGTATCTCAAGTGCCGCAAACCACTTGAACGTAAGCGGCCACACCGAGCCTGCGAATACAACCATAACGAAGTAACGCAATATTCTCTCATAGTCACCCATTATAGCCGAAAGCGGAATATCGGCAAACGCCTTGATAACGAATATTATTCCCACACCGAGGACAAGCTTTATCACCTGAGCGTACCAACGCGCCCCTGTCTCAAACTTGATAACAAAGCGGTCAAGAATATACACGGGTACAAGCCCCAAGGCACAGCCGAGAAGCGTTTTTGCATTTTTCTGTGCACTAATGATACCCTCGTAGGTATTGTGGCTTTCCGCCGGCACGGGCGTCAGGGTCGCATAGATGAAAAATCCGATACTACAGAGAAGCATTGCTCCGACGATATAGGGCATAAGCACGTTGAACAGCTTATCGTTTTTGCATACCTCGTCAAAGAGGATGATAATTATCAGCGCGGTAGCGGCTCCCGCTATAACGTCCCAAGGGGTATGCACACCGAGGTACATTCTTGACACGGGTACAAGGATAGCTATCACAACGCACAGAATTTTAAACCATTTTTTCTTTGCCGTGAGGAACAGCGCACCGAACGTGGAAACCGAGTTCTGAGAGTGCCCCGAGGGGAACGAAAAGCCGCCTGCTCCGCTCTTTGAATTGCCTACCGTGGTAAAGGATGTATCTCTCACCCAAGGGCGAAGTACCTTGCATGCAAGCTTCATCGTCTGATTTATAAGCGTTCCAAAAAGCCCCGACACAAGAATGAAATATCCCGTGCGCTTGTTTACGCACCACAAAACGAGAATAGATATAAGCAGAAATACCGTTTCATCACCGAGATAGGTTATCGCGGAGAAGAAAAAATCACATACGGGATTTCTGAGTTTTTCCAAAAAGTAAAGAAATTCCATATTATCCAAGCAGACCTCTTACGCACTCTGCTATTCTTTCATCCTTGCAGTTTGCGAAGAAGTATTCCATAAAGTTTTTACCCGAAATAGCACCGAGCACAAGCTCGCGATCAAGGTTTTCCAGTATGTAAACGATGTCGTTATGAGTTACCTTTTTAACCTCGTCAAGTATCCTCTTGTTTCTCTGCTCGGGAACGGCTCTCTCGCGAGGATATCCGAGACCCCATTCGGAAACAAAGAGCTTTTCGAATACGTACTGCAAATTAAGCTCGCAGCCCCAGCCCCAGCCCTTTGCAAAGGGCATTGCTATCGCATTACCGTTGTTTACCTGAGTGAACTGATACGCATCCGTGGGGTCAACAACGTGACCGCACAGCACACCGGGGAATGCGTTGCACGCGAGCATTGCGCCCTCACCCGTGCCGCAGCCTGTGATAACAAGATCACATGCGCCCGAATTGAGAAGTATTGCAGAAAGAATACCGATCTGAACGTAAGTCAGCTGCTCATTGTCCTCTGCTGAATACATACCGTAGTTGTATACCTCATGTCCGAGGGGGCAAACTACCTTTTCAAGAGTTTCACAAATAAGTGCGTTCTTTGCTGCCTGGCTGTTTTCGTTTATAAGTGCAATTTTCATTGTATGATACCTTTCTTTCGTCTTTTTTATGGAGTAAGTCTGTTGGGACCTCTGAAGAGGAATTCCGCTTCCTTGATCGAAAGACCGAGGAAGAGCATCGTAAGTCTGTCTATACCTAAACCGAAGCCGCCGTGAGGGGGGCAACCGTACTTGAAGAACTCAAGGTAGAACTTAACGTCCTCGGCAAGTCCCTTTTCCTCAGCCTGAGCGCGAAGCACGTCATATCTGTGCTCACGCTGTGCGCCTGTCGTTATCTCAACACCGCGCCAGATAAGGTCGTAGCCCTGAGGCACTCCCCTCTCATCTCTCATGTGGTAGAAGGCTCTCTCTTTAGCATCATAATCGGTGATGAAGAGGAATTCGTGACCGAATTTATCGGCTGCAAGCTGCTTTGTCATTCTCTCAGCTTCCGTGGTAAGGTCGCCCTTTACCTCATCGGGAACCTTGAAGCCGTATCTTTCCTCAAGCTCGCTGTAAACGTCGCAAAGCTTCATTCTCGGGAATGGCAGTGAGGGTACTATTACTTCAAGACCGAACAGCTCCTTGATAGCCTCTCCGTGCTTTTCCTTTACAACTGCAAGAGCGTAAGCGAGAAGCTCCTCTTCCATTTTCATAACGTCCTCAAAGCTCTCAATGTAAGAAAATTCAAGGTCGAAGCCCGTAAACTCGGTTGCGTGCTTATTTGTGTAGGATTTCTCGGCACGGAACACGGGTCCCGTCTCAAATATTCTCTCAAGTCCCGATGCCATAGCCATCTGCTTATAGAACTGGGGAGACTGAGCGAGGTATGCGTTGGTATCGAAATATTTTACCTCAAAAACGTCAGAGCCCGACTCGCTTGCCGCTCCTATGAGCTTCGGCGTATGTATCTCAACGAAATTACGCGCAACAAGGAACTCGCGCATTGCCGCTGTGAGCGTTGTTTGCATTTTGAGCATGAGGTGATTTCTGTCGCGGCGAAGGTCTATCCAGCGATAGTCCATCTTAACGTCTATATCCGAGTCATCCTTTATGGGGAGCGCATCGGCTATGGACTCTATCTTCATTGCCGTGGGGTACATCTCCTTACCGCCGAGCTTTACGTACTCACTGAGAACTACCTCGCCCTCAAAGCTTACTACCGAGTGGATAGTGAGCTTGTCAAGCATCTCAAGCATTTCGGGGTGCTTTTCCTTTTCAATAGTGATCTGAAGCTTTCCCGTTATATCCCTTACAACGATGAAAGCCATGGTGCGCTTGTTGCGAAAATTCTCAACAAAGCCGCAAACCTTGCACACGCCGGCAGTTACGTCCTTTATGTAGGTTCTTTCCATTTCTTTTTCCTTTCAAAATCAGTTATATTTTTATTTTTTGTAATCGTAATCGTGGAGTGTTTTTATCCACTCGTCAGCCTCGCTCTTCCAGCTCTCTGCGGTTTTCTGAATCCAAGCGTCATTGTCACCGCGAGTTATCTTCGTAGCAAGCGCAACACCGTGCGGCCCGTACGGATAGACCGAAAGCTTATACGGCACGCCTGCCTCGGTCAGTGCCATGGCAAGGCGCAGCGAGCCTCCAACAGGCACGACGGTGTCCTCAGCCGTATGCCAGATAAACATAGGCGATGCAGCTGCGCTGACAGCTCTTTCAAGCGATACCTTTTCAGCATCCGCTTCGGTAAAATCGCGCTGGGGCTTTCCGAGCAGATTTGTAAATGAGCCGACGTGCGTTTTTCCGTCAATAACCGTTACGGGGTACGAAAGCACAGCTCCCGTAGGTCTTACCATTTTATACCGCTCACCGAACACCGCCTTTACCTCAGGATAAGCAAACATCGTTGCAAGGCTTCCGCAAAGGTGGCCGCCGGCTGAGAAGCCTACCGCGAATACGCGCTCGGGATTGACGTGGAACTTTTCGGCATTCTCTCTTATGTAGACCATTGCCGAGGCAGCATCGATAAGCTGACAAGGGAACACGTCACCCTCACGGCCTACACGGTAATTGAGAACGAACGCATTGTAGCCTTTTGCAACGAAGTCAAGCGCTATCGGCTCACCCTCGCGCCCTGTGCATACACCTGCGTATGCACCCCCGGGAATAACGAGCATAGCGTCACGCTTGTCCGCGATATTGGCAACGTAGGTATCGATGTATACCCTGCTGTCATTTTCGTTAAGAAATATCCTTTCGTGTCTCATAAAACACCTCGCACTCGGTATTACTCGTATTATTATACAACAATTTAGAAAGAATTGCAAGAGATTTCGCGTATTATTTTGAAGAAAGCGGAGAAAAAACAGGGGGTGCTTTGAAGCCAAAGCACCCCCTGCACCCCCGAAAGCGTGTTATGGGCAAAATGAATTCAATTCATGAAAGCAAGTCTTTCAGATTCACGGAGCCGTAAGGCTGCATTTCATCCGTACTCTCCGCCGGGAGTATCACGCTAACTCACGTGCGCCCGAGGCCAAGCTCCGCTCTTTCTTTTCCTGAGAGCACCTCGATGTCAAGCCCCTGTCTCATTGCGGTCCATGCCCTGTTGGGAACGGGAGGATTAAAGGCGGGCGGTGCGATCTCGGGAGAATTTACGCCCGGTACGGCATTCTCGTACCCGGGAGCCTTTCTCATTTCGCTCGGATCGCCTGAAAAATTGCCTTCATTTTTCTTATCATTTTTTTCATCATATTTCTTCACACTCTTATCTTTTTTCTGCATTTTGTTTTCTGCCTTTCAGCCGCATAGATATTCTGTTACGGCTGAAAATAGTTTTTGCAACAGAGAGCGTGCGTATACGAAAATGAATTATTTATTTTCTCCCTGCCCACCGCAGTCATTTTCTGAATTTTCTTCTATTATATGGTAAAAAATTTTCTTGACGTTCGCATCACTGAGGAAAGGATAAAATGCATCTATGTTCATGTTGGGATAATTTCCAGCTATATAACCGTCAACGATCTTCGTTGCGCACGCCTCGCTGACGTACGGCAGAGCCGCTTTGAGGTCCTCCTCTTCTCTGCCAAGCTCGATGCTGCGCATAAATACGGCATCGCAATCGCTGTCCGAAAGGAAAGGCATTACCGTGCTTATGTCAAGCTCCGAAAGAGTTTTATCGTCGGCAAGAAGCTTTTCGCATATATTGTGCGCTTCCTCACCGCTCATGTATGGCAATATTTTCAGCAGCTTTGCCTGCATGGAGCTTGGGTCATTGGTTTTATCCTTACTGAAAAGGCGCTCGGTGCCGCTCTTGATCTTCTCTGTAAGCTCTCTCGCTCCCGCTGTGAATTTATCCCCGAATTCGCGTGCTCCTGCGGCAAATCTTTCACCGAATTCCCTGGCACCCGTGCCCATTTTATCGAAGAATTCCTCTGTATCGCGGCGCAGCTTCTCGGCTCCTGTCGGCTCGGTGCTCTCGCCTATCTCGGCATCCACTATCTCGCCCTCGTCGGCAGCGTTGCCGCATCCGCTGTCCGTTGCCTTTGCGGCATCCTCCGTTCCCTCGTCAACCTTGCTGTAATATTCCTTACCGTCAATTATTACCTTTATAAATTTCATATCTAATTTCCTTTCAAACAAATTTACGCCGTTGGCGTGTCGATAAACTTAGCCTCAGAGGGTGTCAGCTTAGGATAAAGCGCAGCCCTGTCCACGTCCAGCTTTCCCTCTTTTATGTATTTGAGAACGTACATTCTTTCCGCAGGCGAGAGCTGATAAAAAACGTTCGATAACTCGACACGCACCTCACCTGACACTATTTTACTGATAACAAAGCTTCTATCGTGGCCGCGAAAAATATCGTTTTCATCCACGTCAAGCTGTCCGTTATCAAACAACCCCAGTATCTCTTCAAACGATACCGAAAACAGCTTGCTTATCTCGCAAAGCGTATCGATTGACGGAATACTCATTCCGCGCTCCCATTTAGACAGTGCCTGCCTTGTGACAAAAAGCTTGTCGGCAAGCTCTTCCTGGCTCAGCCCCGCTTCCCGTCTGTATTCCGCGATCCGCATACCGACCTTGACAAAATCTATCACGCCCTCACCTCCCATCATTTTTTCGCGTTTCACTTCTCCTGCCGACTGCAAGAAGTGATCCTCTTGCCTATATTGTAATACACCGTACGAAAAATGTCAAGCAACTGTCGGTTGCGTTTCCCTCACAACATTCTATGCACCCTTTGGCAAAATGTTTCACTCGCTATTGACAAACGCGCCCCCGACAGCCGGACAGCTGCGCGAAAAAAAGAAAAACGCTACCCGCGAAAGCTTTTTGCCTTACAAATAACGTTACAAACTTCAAATTCCAAAAATAAAATCAAAAAAACATCTTGCAAAATCCCATACTTTGTGTTACAATATATAACGCTTGATGCGTCGCCGGCAAAAGCACAGAGTCGCAAAACCGAGCCCGAGCATACAAAATCAAATATCACGCCTGCATAGTTAAATGGATATAATAAACCCCTCCTAAGGGTTAGTTACAGGTTCGATTCCTGTTGCGGGTGCCAAAAATTCCGTGCGCGTTAGCGTGCGGAATTTTTACTTTTTCA